>DATIQH010000193.1:0-8727 GCA_035471155.1 Nitrospiraceae bacterium
GTGATGACCCGTCTGCTGGCGGTTCTCGAGCAGGGTGGGGGGATCGTCCATGTTGCTCACGACCAGGTCGGGATCGCCGTCGTTGTCGAGATCGCCGACGGCGAGGCCGCGGCCGACGCGGGCGAGCTGCAGGCCTGCGCCGGCGCGCTCCGAGACGTCGCGGAAGCGCCCGCCGGCATTGATTAGAAGCTGGTTCTTCTGGCGGTACGTCTCGCCAAGCTCGGGGTACTTGTCGATGTCGGAAAAGATGTGACCGTTGGCGAAGAAGAGATCGAGCTGGCCATCGAGATCAGCGTCCAGGAAGGCCGTTCCCCAGCCCATGCGTACGAAGGTGGTGGCGGAGAGCGCTGCCGCCGCGGTCGCGTCCTCGAACCGGCTCCCGTCGATGTTCCGGTAGAGCGTGTTGCGGTCGTGGGCGAACGCGGTCAGCACGAGATCTACGCGCCCGTCGCCGTCGTAGTCGCCCGCGTCGGCGCCCATCCCGGCCTGCGCCCGCGCCTCTCCGTTGACGCCCACGCCGGCCAGCAGCCCGACGCTCTCGAACCGGCCGTTTCCGAGGTTTCGATAGAGGAAATTCGGATTCGAGTCGTTGGCCACGAACAGATCGACGAACCCGTCGTCGTCGTAATCGGTTGCGACCACGGCGAAGCCGTAGCTGCGGGCGGCGTCGTCGAGGCCGTGCGCGCCGGCCGCTTCGCGGTAGTGGCCGCCTCCGAGGTTTTCGAAGAACAGGTCGGCCTCGCCGGGCAATCCTGCCGGTCCGACCATGATGCTTGGCCCGTTGCGCCACACGCGCGTCCGCCGCGCCCGAACGACGGCGTCCCAGGTCGTTTCCACGTAGCGGGCGACGTAGAGGTCGAGATCGCCGTCGGCGTCGGCGTCGAAGAACGCGCAGCCGGTGCTCCAACCACCCGCCGCAACGCCGGCGCGCGCGGCTACCTCCTCGAAGGTGCCGTCGCCCCGGTTGCGGAAGAGGAGATTCGGACCCCAGTTGGTGACGTAGAGATCGATCCGCCCGTCGTTGTCGGCGTCCGCGGCGCACGCGCCGTTGCCCCAGGCGGCGGCGTCCACGCCGGCCTTTGCCGACACGTCTTCGAACTTCCAGTTTCCGAGATTGCGGTAGAGCGCATTGCGGTGCGGAACGCGGGCGCGCTCGGCGGTGAGCTCGGGCGCCGTGACGAGATAGATGTCGAGCCGGCCGTCCCCGTCGTAGTCGAGGAGCGCCACGCCGGTGCCGACCGATTCGAGGATGTGATCCTTCGCAGGCCCGCCGCCGAACGTCCGCGTCGGCAGATGCGCAGCCACCTCGAATGCCACCGGCGACGGGTTGGGATCCCCGCCAGAGGGAGCGGCGGCGGCTGGCGCCGGTCCCATCGCCGACGCGTGGCCGCCGTACGCGGGCTCCTTGATTTTCGACTGGCTGTAGCTCCCCTGGAGCGTCAGGCCGAGGGCGATTTCTCCTTCGAGCCGGGCGCGCACGCGTTCCAGCAGCGCGAGCGTGTCGATACCGGTCCCGCGCTCGAAGCCGCGAGCAGCTTCTCCGCGGCTCCGCGCAGTTCGGCGCGGAGGGGAGGGGGAAGTGGGCCAGTCTCCGGACCCGCGCTCGCGCCAGGCTCCGCTCCCAGCGCCTGGAGCCGCTCGGCAGCGTCGCGCAGCGCGCGACGGACCTCGTCCGCCGGCGTTTCGGAGCGCCCGGCGTTGGTCAGGAGGACCACCGCCTCGCGCTGCAGCTGCAGCAGCCGTGGCCGGTTCGCGTCTGGCTGCGAGGGAGATGGTTGAGTCTGCGTCCAGACGCCGACAGGAACGAGCGCGAGAAACGCTGCGAACCGAATCAGCGCCGATGGGAAAGCGCGTGGCCGCCGGAGCGGACGAGCGCCGCCAACCTTGATCATCGTGGACACCGTCGGTGAGCATCGCGACCGCGCGATCACCGGGTCCGCTAAGGATAGCTCGGATGGACCGGACGGTAGTGTCGGCTGGCCACTGCTGGCTCATCGTTGCCGATGAGCCAGAACGGCGCCGGGTTCACGCTCCGGGGGTATACACTGCGGTCGCTCTGCAAGCCACCACTGATCCCCTTACTCGCCCCTCAGTACTTCAACTGGATCCAGCGCGGACGCCCGGTAGGCCGACACGTAGCTGGCGGCCGCCGCGGCGGCAACCAGGAGGATCGCGACCGAGAGGTGCGTGAGCGGATCGAGCGGACTGACGCCGAACAGCTGGGACTGCATCAACCGCGTCAGCGCCAACGCCGCGCCGAGCCCGATCGTCACGCCCATGGCGACGAGCGTCAGCGCGCGCCGCACGAACATCCCGCGGACCTCGCCGTGGCGGGCGCCGAGCGCGAGGCGGATGCCGATCTCGCGGCGGCGCTGTGACACCGCGTAGCTGACGATTCCATAAATGCCGATCACTCCCAGCACCAGCGCCATCACGCCTGTGATCGCGAGCAACTGCAGCGTCATCGAGGTCCGCGCCATCGACCGGCGGTAGGGTGTTTCTGAAGGATGTCGAGGGCCGCTATCTCCTTGTCAATCGCCAGTTCGAAAGAGCGTTCCATATCACCCGCGAGCGAGTCGTGGGCAAAACGGATGAGGCTATCTTTGAGCCGGAGCAGGCCGCGGCGTTTCGCGCCAATGATCTCAAGGTGCTCCAGGCTGGAGTTCCGTTCGAATTTGAAGAAGTCGCCATGCATGACGATGGCCCGCACACGAGTATTGTCTCCAAATTTCCGCTGTACGATGGAGCTGGGCAACCCCATGCCCTATGTGGCATTACAACGGACATCACGGATCGAAAGCGAGCGGAAGAAGGGTTGCGGAAAAGCGAAGATCGATATCGCAGCATGTTTGAAAACGCCGTGGAGGGGATCTTTCAGACAACCCTTGAGGGCAAGTATGTCGCCGTCAATCCAGCTCTCGCGCATATGTGTGGGTATGAATCGCCGGAAGACATGATCGCCACGATCACCGACATTGCCAGTGAGATATATGTGGACCCCGGCCGTCGTGATGAGTTTATTTGCCTGATGCAGGAACAAGAGGAATTAACCGGCTTTGAGGCGTTGGTGTACAGGAAGGACGGCAGTTTTATTTGGATTTCAGAAAACGTGCGGGCTGTGCGCGATCCGTCCGGGGTGTTGGTCGGATACGAGGGAAGGGTGGAAGACATTACAGAGCGCAAACGTGGGGAAGAACGATTGCGCGCCACACTAGAAGAAGTCCGCATGTTGAGCGGACGACTCGCCACGGTGCAGGAAGAAGAACAAACGCGCATTGCGCGCGAGTTGCATGATGAACTTGGTGTGGGACTGACCTGCTTGAAGATCGATCTCTCACGCTTGGCGACGATTGTGGGGAATGACATTGGCGACGCCGCGCGTGCGAAACTGGACGATAAGGTTCGCTCGATGGTCGAACAAGTGGACGGCACAATTGCGTCGGTGCAGCGATTGGTCACCCAGCTACGGCCGGCTCTCTTGGACGATCTGGGATTGGTTGCGGCGATTGAGTGGCAATGCCAGGACTTTCAGAAGCGCACCGGGATTCCATGCACCTGTGTGACCAGTGCAGACGATATCGCGATGGAATCGGAGCGAGCCAGAGCGCTCTTCCGCATCTGTCAGGAAGCCCTCACCAATACGGCGAGACATGCTCAGGCCACGGCGGTGACGGTCAAGTTAGAATCGCGAAACGACTTCCTGCAGCTGGTGGTGGCCGACAACGGTGTGGGGATTCCCGATACGAAGGCCTCGGACCGCCGGTCGTTGGGGTTGCTTGGGATGAGGGAACGCGCAGCGCTATTTGGAGGGGAAATCACGATCCAAGGTCATCCCGAAAAGGGCACGACCGTCACGACATGTCTGCCACGATGTCCGGCTTGAACCATGAATTCATGGGAGGCATCCCATGTTAAAAGTTCTGGTGATTGACGATTTTCCTCTCTTTCGGCGAGGGGTGAGGGATCTCGTGATCGAAGGATTCCACGGGGCGAAGATCGGCGAGGCCGGTAATGCTCACGAGATGCTGGAGTTACTGAGGCTGAAGCGGTGGGACGTGGCCGTGATGGATATCAGCATGCCCGGCATGAACGGCCTGGACGCGCTCAAACAGGTGAAACAGGAGTTTCCCGATCTGCCGGTGCTGATCCTCAGCATGCATCCGGAGGAGCAGTATGCGATCCGGACGATCAAAGCCGGCGCCGATGGGTATCTCACTAAATCCAGCGCGCCGGAGGAGCTGGTCAAGGCGATTAAGAAGGTGCACGAGGGTGGCAAGTATGTGAGCGCTGAGTTGGGGGAGGCCCTTGCCTTCACCGCTAGTCTCGGCGCCGAGAAGCGGCCTCACGAATTGCTCTCGGACCGAGAATACGAAGTGCTGTGCCTCATCGGCTCGGGGAAAACGGTCGGTGAGATCGCCGTCGAGATGAACCTGAGCGTGACGACGATCAGCACCTACCGCGCGAGGATTCTCGACAAAATGCGTATGAAGACCAATGCGGAGCTGGCCCGGTATGCGATACAACAGGGGCTCGTGGAATAAAAGCGCTGAGTGCCGAGTTGAAACGGTATATGCTTGTACCGTCCTGCCGCCTTGTGATCCTTGATTCCTGCCCTCTCCAGCTTCCGCGCTGAACACGCAGCACTCGCGCGTTCCTCACTTCTGTCGTACAAACCACGACGATGCCGGTTTAATCGATTCGACAAGAAATTCCTATTATTGTCGATAGGACTTTAATCGGGACTCAGCTATACATGTGCCACCTGAGTCGACAAACAGATCTCGATTCGACGATGACATTCTCCTCAAACATGGTTCGAGACGGCGAGCGAATCGGTCATTCGACGTTCCCTTATTCCTCAACGAGGAGGACGCTATGACGCAGACGAATGTTCCCAGTCTTGACTCAGTCATTTGCCACGAAGTGACCAGCCTGGCGTCCTGCACCTTCGATGAGCTGGTTCAGAGGCTGCCGGCCTTTTCCTGGGCGCAAGTGTTTTCGGCGGTGGACCGGCTCAGTCGGCAAGGAACCGTGACGGTCAGCCGCACACGCTGCTTCGGCTACGTGGTATCCATCGGGCCGGCTCCTCCGACTTCCCAGTTTTCGCAAGACCGGAAGTCTCAGGCGTTGTTCGGTCGGATAAGCTGATTGCATCCTCTCCGAAAGGCACACAGTCAGGATCATTAGGAAGAAGGCATGACGAGCGCGGTGAAAAAGACGGTTCGGGAATAGGGAGGTCGATGCAGGAACATATGTTACGACTCCGCAATGGAATCGTAATGTTCCCATAACAGTGATCCGATACGGTGCTGCCGTGTGAACCGTGAGGTGGCATGAGGCTAACCCGCATTATTCATGAACACTTCTGCTGCAATCGCCCATCCGCTGTTGCGACGAACCTGCGGTCGGCGGACTCGCCCCTCGGACCCTCGACATACTGCACGAGTACGCCTCAGGTCCTCCGGGCTCCGTGCGCCGGTCTCACGACGCGGCTTGGCGATTTCGCGACGAACTGTCATGAATAATGCGGGCTAAGATAGAAGTGAAAGGGGATCTGATGATGGCGAGCCAGCAAAACGGTGAGAGAACACGCGTGATGATTGTGGAGCAGGACTTGGGTTTCGGGATGAAACTTGCTGATTGGCTCGCCACGCACGGCTACCAGCCGGTATTCATCAGGACCGTCGAGGCCGCGATCGATGAGTTGAGCAGCTTCCGTCCGCAGGCGATCTTTTTCGGGCTCGGTTATTCTGGGCCTGCTGCACAGATCGACGCGGCTGAGGCGCTCCTCCTTATCCAGACCGTCTGTCCTAATGTGCCGGTGCTCACGATCGCGGATCAGACCAGCGAGGACCTGACACAAGTCGTGTTCCGTCAAGGAGTACGCCGTTTTCTGGTCAAGCCGGTGGAGTTTTCGCAGATCGGCGAAGTGCTCCAGTCCGAACTGAGCGCGGCGACGCTTATCGGATGAACTGTTATCGTTGCCACGGGTTCATGTGTCCTGCGGATCTCCTCGTTGGGGCGAGCGGCAGCGGGAACGACTGTGTTTGTGGGTGGCGCTGTGTCGCCTGCGGCGAGATCATCGATCAGGTCATCGTTCTCAATCGTATCCGCGCAAGAGATCAGCGATATGTCAGACGGCAGAGAAAGCCTCTGCAGACGGTTCTTAGGAGCCCGGTCTTTTTGCGGCCGGGATGCGGGACGTTCATCAAAATCAGACCTAAGGCTTGAGTGGGAGGATGCCATGGATGATCTCGTTTCAACCTGCTGTTTCTGCCTCAAAGTTCGAGACGATCAGAATATGGAAGCCGGCAAGGGTCCATGGGTCGATCTGAAAACATATGCCAGAAATCGGCAGTTGCCGATCACTCATAGATTCGTATTCAGTCACGGCTACTGCCCCGATTGCGTCGCACATTTTGACGAACGCATGGCAGCCTATCGTTTAAAGACCTTCTGGGAGTCACTGAAGGGAATAGGGCATCGCCTCATTGTAGATGCCGGAGGAGGACAGCGTAACGTGGAGCGTTTATAAAATAAGAGGAGGGAACTCGTCATGTCCACGAAGACTCAGTCAGTCTCACGATCCATGCAACGTGTTCAACGAAATTCTGTCGCAGCGGGAAACAACGAGAACACCGTTGCTAACCTGCCTAACGGACATTCCCAAGATGTCCTTGCTCGTATCTCGGAACGGGCCTACGCTTTGTATGAAGAGCATGGCCGAGAGGACGGCCGTGCCCTCGAAGACTGGTTAGAGGCGGAACGACAGGTGCTCCTTTAACGGTTAGCCTGCCAGCGTGGTTTTCGATATCCGTGAAACGTCTTTCGACAGGGTCGGGACGCTCTGAGTCCGTCGAAGGGTGTATCACAGTGGTCGCAGGTGGTGAGAAAAGACCGTTCTCGCCATGACTATTCGTCAGGACGAGGGAGGATCCTCAGTGGACAGAGCAGATGAGGGACTCTCAGAGCGGCATGCGCATGGGGGATATCTTGTCTGGAAAGCCCGGAATTGTGGTGCTTTCTCCTTCGCTCAAGATTCTGCACATAAATCGTCACGCCCAATTCTTGATCGGTAGCATGGCTTCAAGTATTCCAGAGGCTCAACAACAGCGCGATCAAACTGATGCTCTTCCTCCGGCGCTTGTCGATCTGGCGGGTCAAGTTCTGAGAGAGCTTCAGAGTCGCCATGAGATGAGCGAACAGGGGCAGTTTGAGATTCGACATTCTGTCAACGGATCTGGCAAGCCGGTGTTCATTCGTGGACTGGGAGTGCCGAATGGCCAGGGAGTAGAGCAGGCGCGTATCGTGATCCTTCTCACAGGGACAAGCGCCAACTATTCAGAAAATCATCAGAGCCCTGGAGGCATGTGTTGAAGGTACAGCATTTCAACGTGTTTCCGTATTCGCAGGTTGTCTTTACTTGCTTGTAGCGGGCGCTGTACCAGCGTGTGCTCGCGCGATATGCGAGCCGCGACTGGGCCTACTACTTCAATCAGGCCAAAGAGTCGCTGGTCGGTCTTCAAATTTCTGCTCCCGCCGTTGTCGTGCTTCTTCCAGCCTTCCATTATCCCGCTGATTCCCAACACCATCAACCGTTTCAGCCTCGTCTCATGCACCAACTGTGTAAGAAGAGGCTCAGTCAAGCGACCAATGCCCATTATATGAGGCGATCAATGAAGACAACGATCCACTGGGCCATGCAACACAGCCGCCAAGCCGTGCACGAATTCCGTCTTCGGACAACCTATTGGTGGCTCAGTCAGCAAGTGGAGTTCTTAGAATGGCGCATGCGGCGAGAAGCCGTGATGCTGCCAGCGGAATCCAGTTCTGTGTCGATGTCAGTGGGGCAAGGAGGCCGGTATGCAGTGCACTCAGTGTAATGGAGAGGGTGAGGACAATCGGTCCTATGATCGGGTCCATGAGCAGAAGGAATTGAGTATGGGCGCCTGGCGTTGGGCATCACGCTGCCCGACGTGTGGCACGAGGGTATACGAGCCGGTTCAAAGCCTGACAGCTGCCACATCAGAGTATGTCAACACGATGTCGGTGTTCTCACCGATGACCTGACCACCATGAAGGAGAATACTATGCATTGCCCAACTTGCGATCGTGCGATGATGAGTACCAGTAGCCAAGTGTTCGAAGATGAGAAGGGCGCTATGACGATTACTCGATGGCGCTGCCGGCCCTGTCATGAAACAGCTGAAGAGATCTGGTTGAGCGCCGACTATCGTGGGCCAGAGCCAACACGGATTCGCTATGCAGTCGCCCCGCAGCCGGTGCCTCGCATTACGGTATCGGTGCGTGCGGGTACGAAGAGGGAGCCTTACGCCTATGCAAGCGTCATCTGACATTGTGCGCGAGCATTGGCCTGAGTATTTGATGGAGGCGGCCGGCCTCGGCCTCTTCATGATCTCCGCCGCCGTCGTGACCGCGCTGATCGAATATCCTCATTCGCCGTTCCATCAACTGCTGCCCGATCCGGCCATTCGACGAACGTTGATTGGAATGGCCATGGGACTCACGGCGATCGGGATTATCTATTCTCCGTGGGAAAAACGATCCGGAGCGCATCTCAATCCCGCCGTCACCGTGACATTCTTCCGGCTTGAAAAGATTCAAGGCCTAGATGCGTTCTTCTATGTGCTCGCGCAATTCGTCGGCGGCTTGATCGGGTTGCTCGCAGCCGCGAGGGTTCTTGGAATGGCGATCGAACATCCAACC
>DATIQH010000194.1:0-5210 GCA_035471155.1 Nitrospiraceae bacterium
ATCAATGCCACATCGCTCGGTTGCAGTTTTGCCTGCCGAATGACGTGTAGCGCTGCGTTCGCAAACCATTCGCCTAGTAGCGCGTTGAGGTGACAGATCTCTGCGACCGTCCCAGAAACAGACGCGGAAAGAATGCGCTGCTGTAACGAGCGAGGATAGGCCAGCGTGTGTGCCGCAAGCGTTCGCGCTTTCAGAGTACGATCTCGCCCAGTAATATCGACGAGTGCCGCATCGACACCGTCACCGGATGTTCCGGACATGAGCCCCACGATATGCATGCTTTGATTTCTCCAGTGATCGCCGCGCAAGAGTTGTAGGACCGCTACGCTAATGGAACTTCCAAGAGGGGTCAAGCGGGGAAATAGCGGCACCAGATTCCAGCAATCCGTGAAGATCGTTGCGTTGACAACGATAGGACCCGATGTTACCGTCCTCGCCCATGTTAAATTTCCAATCCACGCTTCTTTTCCGGACCCTCCTCGTCAGCGTCGCTCTGTTTGCAGCGCCACGTGCCCTTGCTGCTTCACCGGATGAGCCCCTCAGTATCGTCGTCACAATTCCTGTCTTAAAAGATCTGGCCCAACAAGTTGGTGGACCCAACGTACGGGTGGTCTCGCTGCTGAACGGTTATGAAAATGAGCACACGTATTCCCCTAGACCAAGTGATTTGGTCGCAGTGCGCAAGGCCCGACTCTTGTTCGAGGTTGGGATCGGTCTCGAAGTCTGGGTCTCCTCGCTGGTGAAGAACGCCGGAAGCCCATCGCTTCGTGTCGTCACGACATCTCAAGGAATTGGGTTGATCCGTGACCACACAGGCCATCGAGATGGGACACATCAGGGAGGAGCAACCACGGGATCGGACGGTAACCCCCATATCTGGCTGGATCCGGAAAACGTCGCGATCATGTTGCGCCACATCACCGAAGCCTTAATCGCAGCCGATCCTGCCCATTCAACAGACTTCCGAAACCGTCAAGCTATCTATCTTCGTAAATTGGATCAGCTGCGGAAAGAACTCTCCGATCGGGTCAAATCATTGCCGGATCGTCGCTTCATCGCACACCATCCAGCCTGGCCTTATATGGCAAGGCGCTTTGACTTCGACATGGCCGCAACTATCCTCATGCAATCCGGCGCAGAGCCATCCGCCCTTCAACTGCAGTCCCTGATCGGCAAGATCAAGAAAGAACGGATCAAGGTCATTGTGTCAGAGATCCAGCTCAGTCAGAAGCTTCCCGCGCTGCTCGCCAAGGAAACCAAGACACGAATCGTCGTCTTAACCACGTTACCGGGAGGCCTGCCGGGGACCGAGACCTACATCGACATGCTCCGCTATAATGTGCTCCAATTGGCTAATGCTCTAGAGTCCCCTTAGCGGCTTACGGGCCATTCTTCAGCGCCGGAAGGAGCGCCGGGTTTCGTGCCACACTCCCATGAGCCCATCATTCGGTTTGATCACGCGTCGTTCGGATTTCCCGGCGTCATCGCGCTCAAGGACATTTCTCTTTCCATCAACGCGGGCGAGTTTGTCGGCGTCATCGGTCCCAACGGATCGGGGAAAACCACGCTCTGCCGAGCCGTATTGGGCCTCATGGCTCCCGTCGAGGGCCATCTCCATATTTTCGATTGCGCCTGCGATGAATTGCGATGTCACCACCGAGCGAAGATCGGGTATCTCCCGCAAAAGGGTGTCGTAGACCGCAACTTTCCTGTCACGGTTCTTGAAACGGTGATGATGGGCCGCTATGGGGCACTGGGTTTGTTCAAGCGCCCAGGACCGAAGGATCAGGAAGTCGCGATTGAATCTCTCACCCATGTCGGGATGGAGAGGCACAAGGACACGGCGCTGGGCCATCTCTCCGGCGGTCAGCAGCAACGTGTATTCATCGCGAGGGCGTTAGCCCAACAGCCAAAAGTCCTTCTGCTCGACGAACCGACTACAGGACTCGATATTACCGCGCAGCACAATGTGATAGAGCTGGTCGAACACCTGCACGATGAACTTGGACTCACCGTGCTCTTAATCACCCATGACATCAATATGATTCGCTCGCGGGTGGACCGCCTTGTGCTCCTCAAGACCCGTCTCTACGCCGCAGGACCGCCTGCCGATGTCCTCAAACCAGAAATCCTCAGTGAGGTCTACGGGAAAGATCTGGTGATTACAGAGAAAGACCTTGTCATTGTTGAGGACTACCACCACCATCACTGACCAGACCGTGACGATGCTCGAACTATTCACCTATGATTTCATGCAGCGCTCTCTCCTCGCGGCAGCGATGGTGGGAGGGCTCTGCTCCGTTATCGGCGTGTTCGTTGTGCTGCGAGGATTGGCGTTTGTCGGAGCAGGCACATCGCACGCGGCGTTTGCCGGCGTGGCGCTGGGCTACCTGATGGGATGGCCGCCTCTGGGGCTGGCGATTCTCTTTGGGCTTGCCACGGTGTGGATCACGGGCTGGGTCGAAGAAAAAGGCCGGATGAAACTGGACGTCTCGATCGGCATTCTCTATACCACCACGATGGCGCTGGCCATTCTCTTTATCGGTCTCATGAAAAGTTACAATGCGGAAGTGTACGGCTATTTATTCGGCAGCGTCCTGTCGGTCACGAGTGAAGAGCTACGCGTCATTGGCGGGTTGAGCATCCTGGTACTCGGTCTCATTGTATTGTTCTCAAAAGAACTATACTTTATCGCTTTCGATCAAGAGATGGCCGAGGCCTCAGGAGTCCCTGCGCGAGGTATGTTCTTTCTTCTGTTGACACTGGTGGCGCTCACGGTCGTGGTCTCTTTGAAAACTGTCGGCGCCATTCTCGTATTTGCCATGATTCTGATTCCTGCTTCAACAGCGTATCAACTCACCTCTAGCCTCATGACGCTCACCCTGTATTCCATCATCATCGGCGTCACCACGGCGGTATCTGGAGTCGTGATCTCTGCAACCTGGGATGTGCCTTCCGGGCCGGCCATTGTCCTCCTTGCCACGACCGTCTTCTTTATTTCGGTGTTTCTCTCTCCAAAAAGAATGAAACAGGCCGCGCACGCTCACGTCCACTAGATATTCCAGTTCAACCTGACTGTAGGGCGATGGATACGCGACTGTGTCATTGACGAGTCAGTCGCTGCCCTTCAAGGTATCGATGGGCACTGGAAATCGCTTGTATCCGTGCAAAAGTTGCTGAATCGTGAGATCCTTGCAGAAGACGAAGCCTCTATGAGCCTGCATATCCTAAGGCATAGGACTTGCGGCGAGGAGAGCCGTCATTGCAACAATGTGTCTCAAATACATCAGAGGAGGAAACTCATGCGATTCGTATCGTTACGGGCTTGTGTGATTGGGTTCATGATGGTGAGCCTTGTGTCGATCCTGCCTCCTGCTCAGCTGGTCTTCGCGGAAGAGGGCACGCAGAGTTTTGGCGGTATTGAGGCCGGGAAGTGGGTCCTTGGCATGCGCGCAGGATTTGCCCCAGTGACTCAAACCGTTTCAGAAGTTCCTGGCTTTCGTACATCGACTGATGTCGGCTCCTTGGTTAACTTCCAAGGGATGTATAGCCTTAACAGGTGGCTCTTGGTCGGGATGATGTTGGAGTGGGAACGCCATTCTATGAATTTAGAAGGGTCCGGCCTGGACTTGGGTCATCAAGATACCGTCTCGGTGCTGCCGACGGTGGAAGTTCGTCCGGTCAAATTCGGTCCGGTCATTCCTTACGCGAACATGAGCTTTGGCGTGAACGTCAACAGCTTTGGGGAAAGCAGTGCGATAGGCGCGACCATTTCACCCAGCAACAACTTCGCGTGGCGCCTTGGCTGGGGCGCCGACTACATGCTCACAAAACAGTTCGCGCTGAACACAGAGATGGCCTACAAGCGCAACGATGGTCACGCTACGATCGGCGGGGCTCGTGTGGACGACTGGAATGCCTCTTCTTTCGGCTTCCTCTTTGGCGCTAAGCTCTTCTTTTAGTTTCCGAATATTCGAGGCAGGTTGAACGACGTGGGACCTCCGTTTTGTGGAGGTTCCGCGTCAGGTACGATAGATGGACAGCGACATACGATGTCAGGTTCGTGGGAAGGCCGCTACTCCTGTCGGCTTTGCTTTGATCGGCTCCACACCATCCCGGTCTGCTCCTTTGAGCTGAAGCCGAGCTTTTCATAAAACTCCGGCATGCGGGTGCAGAGCCAAAAGAGTTCGACTTTCTTGAGGCGAGGGTGGCTCAAGATGCGCTGGACGATATCGGAGCCGATGCCCTGGTGCTGGTAGGCCTTGTCGACGATCACATCCCAGATGGTTGCGCGATAGACATAGTCCGTTAATACCCGTCCAAACCCGATCAATAGGTCACTGTCCCAGGCTGTTATGGCCACATCGGTATGGCGCAGCATCTCGCGGGCATCTTCAAGGGTTCGCCCTTTCGCCCAAGGCGCTTGTTGATAAAGGCGGACGAGCTTGGCTGGGTCGAGGTCCTTCTTTTCAGAGAAGGTGATGGCGGGCTTGAGGGTCGGGGGCATCTTGTACTAGATTATCTCCCAGTGATAGGAACCAAGATCATGCGGAGTGTACGAGGAACATCATGGCAACGCAAGTCCGTAGCTGCCCCAAATGCTTTCAACTCATGTGGCTCACAGAGGACCAGTATGAACTCCTTGATGAGTCGACCATTCGAGCCAAATGCCCTCATTGTGGGTCAACCGTTCGCTTCAAGCTTGTCTCGCAAGGAGACACGGCTGCCGGCCCAAAGATGGGCCACTGACCGCTTCGCGGAGTGCTGAGTGCAGTGTTTGGTCTCAACTCAGGACCCAGCACTTCCACCTCTGAACTCTCGTCACATTCCCCGTCCGGCACCGTCCAGTTCCGGCTTGTTGCCTGGTAGAATTTTATTCAGCATGGATCGATACTCGCCTGTGCGCCGCTCATCGATCCGCCCGATTTCGATTTCTTTATCCCGCTGCATTCGTTCCAGATGATCGAGCACCGAGAGGAGTGGGTGGACGGAGCCGAGCAATCGACCGACCTCGAAGGCCTCCAGGGATTCCACAAATAAGTCGCTCAGACCTTTAAAGGAAGTGCCGGCGCTCTGACTCCTCAACCGGGAGACGATCTCCTCATATTCCTCGACCGCCTCAAACGTGGGCCTCACACCGGTCGGCACGGCCGAGAGGTGAACGATCGGCGGCAACTTTGCCGCATAGATCTTCAACTGAGCCACCAATC
>DATIQH010000195.1:0-1834 GCA_035471155.1 Nitrospiraceae bacterium
GGTTTTGCAAGCGAGCGAGCCAATGCCCCTGCAGCAGCCGCCGCTCACGAGATGAATATGGGACGATTAGAAGAAGGCGTGGTCTCCATGGCAATGGCCGAAGACAAAGGCGAGTTGTTCGAATATCGTATCGAACAGCTCGTCAGCCTCGCCAAACACACCAGCGCGCTGCTGCCTATCATCGGCCAAACGCTCCAAGGCCAGAAAGTATCTCTCTACAATCAGGCCGTCAATGCGAAACACCCGCTGAACGGGTATCGGCTGAAAAACACGTCGGCACTTCACTTGATGCAAGGCCCCATCACCCTCTTCGACAGCGGAACCTATGCCGGCGATGCGCGTATCGAGGATCTTCCTCCCGGACAAGATCGGCTGATCAGCTATGCGCTCGATCTCAAGACCGAAGTGGAACCGAAACTCGAAGGCGGCACACAAGAACTTGCGACGGTCTCGCTGAAGAAAGGCACGATGCTCATCTCGCGCCGTTTAGTCGAAGACCGGACCTATCTCGTGAAGAATCGCGACGCGAAAGCCAAGACGTTATTGATCGAGCAACCCTATCGTGCAGACTGGAAACTGGTCGAGCCGAAAGAACCGGCGGAACGGACGCGTGATCTTTACCGATTCAGCGTCGCGGTCGATCCGGGGGAAACCGCGACGCTCCGCGTCAAGGAAACATTACCCATTCTGGAATCGATCCTCTTGATGGAGAGCGGCATCGACCAGATCGTCTATTACCAGCAGGCGAAGGAAGTCAGCCCAAAAGTGAAAGAGGCACTGCAACGTGTCGTCCAATTACGCGGCAAGCTGGACGACGCGCGCGCCCAACGGACGCGCCTGGACCAACGCACCGCCGAGATCACCGCAGAACATGCTCGCATCCGCGAGAACATGCAGCGCCTCCAGCAGAACTCCGATCTCTACAATCGCTACGTCAAGAAGTTGGACCAGCAGGAAACCGAGTTGGAGAAGCTTCGCAAGGAGATCGAAAATCTCAAGAACACTGAAGAGGAACACCGGCGAGAATTGCAGAACTTTGTGCTGAATCTGGACGTGGTCTAATTCGATCGAGCAAAAAACCGCTGGACATCTTCTATCGGGGCGCAGCCGACAAGGAGATAGTGATCCGGTGAGACAATGAGGGGAACCCCAGCCTGGCCTGTGGCATGCCAGGCTGCCTCCCACTCTTGAGCCACCCGGCGATCCTCGCCGTTGATTGTCCCCACGCTCTCCGGCGAGCCTCCTGCCTGCTCGACCAGCTGCCTGAGCACCTCCGTGTCGGAGATATCCTTGCTCTCACACCAAAAGGCCCGATAGGTCTCACGCACAAACGCCATCGCATGCGCCGGGTCACGCCGCAAGAGTCCCACAGCCTGTTCGATCGCCGGCCTCGTGTTCGGTTTGCCGGAAGGGAGCGCGATGGGCAGCCCTGGCGCCAACCGCTGCACGACCGCCACTTCGTGGCGCAGTTCAGCGCCTAACGAGCCTTGCCACGGTTTCATTGGACGAGGCAGATGCGAGGCATGCTGCACGCCCCGCCATTCACAGCGCGCAAGCAAATTCATCTCGTGCAGCCGTTCGTGCATCGCATAGCAGAACGGACAGTTGAAGTCGCTGTAGAGAAAATGGGCAGCCGTCATACCAGAGAGCCCTTCCGGATCATACGCGTACAATAGCGCACGAAGCATGGAAAATTCCAATGGCTGTTCAAATTTTTTGTCGTGACATCTGAACCTGGCATTCTCTCAAAGAGGTATGGTATGTGAGCGGATGCCGCCGCCCTCCGTCTTGCTGCTCATCCCTCCGCTCACTCAGCTGAATACACCCTACCCCT
>DATIQH010000196.1:0-5062 GCA_035471155.1 Nitrospiraceae bacterium
GAAGCCCGGTCAAGAACTGGTCGACCGATTGGCGAACGGTCGGGTCTCCCAGGCTCGCAGCGGAGAAGGCGCTCAGAATCGGTATGATCGTAAAAGGCTTCTTACTCCCTACAATGTCCTGAAGAAACGGGAGTTGAAACTCCACGGCTTGCTCTGCTTGATGACAAAGATCGTCTTCAAAGAAATCTGGGAGCTTCGCCTTGAGCTGACTCAGGATCGATTGGTCGGCAGACACGATCCCTAGCGGTGTCTCGAAATCCTTATCTGTCACGGCAAACACATGGTCCAATCCGGCAGAGGCCGTGCCGATGATGACAAACAGATCCGGCTGCTCCGCGTCTTGCAACTCTTTGTAGGCCCAGGCATAGATCGGCCCTGCTTGTTTCAGGTCGTAGGTGGGCGCCACAAGGCCTTTGATCTTTTTCCCTGCATGCTTCGACAGCTTGAAGTCCGGCCCCTCTTTCGACGTAAAGAATCCATCGATCTGTTTTTTCAGTTTTGTGCCATCTGCTTCGTAACCCCGCCCGGCAAACGCTGCGCGGCGTAGCGGGCTCTGACGATAGGCCTCCCTCGCCAGCCGGCGAGCGTCCTCGGCACGATCACCTTCCAAGAACAGTTTCTCATTCAGATCGGACACCAGCTGATCGATCTTGCTGGGCACGAGAAATTCGCCGAAGCGTTTGAGATAGAGCGCTCCGATTTCAGCCAGCGAATGCTCGCCGTCGAAATGCTGAATGATGAAAAAATAGTTGAGCGGCAGCACGAGCTTCTCCTTGCTCAGCCCGGTCGGGTCCCACAGGACCATGTACTGCTCCTCACCCTCTTTGATCGGCGAGAATTGCAGATTGCGAAGAACGGGATACTGTTTGGGATCGTTCGCGGTGCCGGGGGAAGTGGTCATGAGGCTCCTTAAGTGGAGCGCTCATTGTAACGAGGGGATCGCGCTAGCTGCAACCGCTGAACTGGTCCAGATGGTCTATCTGGTCTGTTCGGTCTATCTGGTGTATTCGTTCCGAAGACGAGACAGACGAGATAGACCGAATAGACCAGACAGACCTATTTTTCTTCAGGCGGATGACTGCCGAACCGTCGGCTCATCACTACCAATGTGAGGATGGTCAAACCCACGAGCCAGAGGCTCGGGCTGCCGTAGGAGGAATCGCTGAACTCGATAAGATCGGTCAATCGCCCGATCAAAAGCGACATACGAGCCATCACTGTGTAGCCGAAGGCCGCGCCAAACGCGATCATCAGGAACATGATGCCCGTGCGGGCCACGACCTTGCCCGGCCCTGTATGCTCGACGGAGAAAAAGAAATAGAACAACACCGAGCTGACGCCGATCAAAATGATAATAGTGTTCAGGCTGCTGGCTGGATTTAGGAGGCTCCATGTAAAGGAGACTCCTTCTCCCGGTATCAACGTCAATAACGGGCGAACCGTATCCTCGATCTGTTTCAGGATAAAAGATGAGATGGTTCGTGGGATGGCGAGCCCTGATCCGACGCCCACGATGAAGGCAAACGCATAGCGCGAGATCCAGGCGGCTTTGGGGACATAGCGCGTGAGCATGAGCATCCCGATAGCGACCGGAATCAACAGTGCCCACTCCCCGTTGTCGACGATCGGTTTCCAAATAAGCTGCACGATCACCGTGTCGAACGTCTTGACGATCGTATATCCAACCGATACACCGACATAGAGATTCTCCGCCAGTTTGAAGAGAGGGTTGTCCTTGTAGAGAAACGTGAAGATGAAGAGAGTCAACCCCGTCGCTACCCACGCTCCAATGATCAATTCAATCGACATCGTTCCTCATGCCCCCGCCTGGCCCTGCGATCTGGCCTTGCTGCGCGATGAGAAATAGAAGAGATTACACATGATGACCAGCACAATGATGGCAAGATGGGTAGCCGATTGCGCATCCATACCGGCAATCGCTCGCCCTTTCTGGTCTATCAAGGTTTCGTATTCTGCCGCGCCGCGCAGACCGCCGATCAAGCCGTTGATCTGCCCACTGCGCAACAGCGGATAGAGCCCCGGCGCCATGACACCCGTGCAGCCGCCGCCCATTTCGAACTTATATTTGTCTTTGCCGAACACATACCACTCTTCCACACCGGGCCTGCCGGCGCCCAGACTGACGGCATAGTTCACATCACGCAAGTTCGTGATGCCGTGAAGAACCGGCAGCCCCTTCGTGGGTTTGCCATTATAGTCGGCTGGAAACGCACTATAGAGATCCTGTCCCATGTTGATGATGACGGCGGTCCCGCCGGGACTCCAGCCGAGGAACACGTAATCCTTCCCATTCTCCTTGCCCATCTCGCGGGCGACCTGCGTGATTACCTGATCGGCCATGCCGGTACCAGAGACCCAGAGCGTCAACGCGATCACACGGAGGTTCTTCCTGAAGGCATGACGCAGCAACGAAATCGATTGGGGATGCAGTTCAGGTTTCGACGCCGGATCGAAGTCCAGCGAGAGCAGGAACGCGGACCCCTCGGGAAGCGACTCGATGTGGTCGTAGACTCCACGAACCTCCTGCGAAATCTTGATCGGTAATCCGACCGGGTAGAGCAACGGCAAGAGCGTGCAGAAGCCGATCACGAGGAAGATGATCCGCCGGTCGATCTTGAGCATGCGCTCAGTGAAGCTCACTGTTTCTCCTTCGTCGTCATCGAGCATTCAGCCATCACTCTTTCCCTCCACCCAAATACGACCGTTCCATGCCGAAGATGATCTTGATGGAAAGTGCGACCGTGCCGAGGCTGACGCCGATCAGGATCGCACGCCGCACCGACGCATTCAGCACGTTTAGAATCCATTGCGAGAGGTCGCCGCTAAGGGGGATCAGATATTCTCCGAGCGGAACGCGGCCCATCATGACGATCACCGCCGCAATGAGCAGCACCGCCGCCTCACGGCTTCTGGCGCGGAACGACCGATAGGCCGCCGAGGCGATGAAGAACGCAAGGATGGCGAACATCGTACTTTGCAGGGGGACCATCATGAAGTTATAGATCCACCCAAAGGCCGTCATGGCGCCGTCGACGGCTTCCTTGCCGCTCGACCACAGACCGACTGCGATGGTGCCCAACATGCCCACATAGAGCACAAAGCTATAGCCCCATCCCGCTTCTTTCCGCCGGATCTTGACCGCATGGACGTGGAACAGGCTGCTGACACCCAACACCAGCGCAAACCCCCCGATAATCTGGAGCCACTTAGTCACAGATGTCAGCATCTGCTCCGATGCCGGATGCGGCACATAATATTGCCCCGCAAACACCAGCCCGGTGATCAGCGTAATCAGGAGCGGGATCTGTCGTCGGAGAAAGATCATTTCACGTCTCTGAAAAAGTCCAGAAATAATTTCGGCCACTGCGCGTCGAACAGCACCCCGAGAGTCGCCAGTATGGTCCCGACACCGAGCACGCCGAGGATGAGCGCCTTGCCGATGTCCTGTCCGCGCAGCGTGCCGACCTGCACCGGCTCCCTGGAGAGATAGGCGCTGGCGGCGTACAGCTCCTCGCCGATCAAGGTGTAGTCGCACGTGGTGACGAAGAACGGCAGCTGATGATCCGAGTCTGTTCCGGCGATTTGGATCGCGCCGGTACTCGCGCCTGTTTCTGTCAACAGCAACGCCTCGGCGAAATACTGTCCCATAAAGAAGTTCGCCGCCGGTTTTTTTCGCAACATGATGCCGTCCACCGCCGCGGTATAGCTGAACTGATCCGACGTAATGAAGAAATTGGAGTCTTCCTTATAGAGATCCGGCTTGCCTGCTTCCAGATAGGCCTGTTTCGTAATTTCCTGGCAAACGGCCATGGTAATCGGCTCGCGGTGGGGCACGAGCAAATCAGTCTCATAGGCGGCCGCGCGTTTAGCCACGCGCCCGAGAATGACTGCCGCCGCAATGGTCGAAGGATCGCTCATGTCATGGGCGCCGGTCATATACAGGATAGGCTTGCCCAACTCCGTCGCGCGACCGATGGCTTCATCTACCGCATCCAGGCCGGGAATACGCCGGAGAAAAATCTCTCGTTTTCTGGCTGTACTGATCGCATAGAACACGATGCCGCCGAACAGGAGCGCCAGCAGGAGATTATTCATCTGGTTCCAGTTGATCCAGTTCGGTTCTGGAATGGCCTGAACCGGCGTGGCAATCGCACGATCTTCGTTCGACACAGCAGCCACGGTCACGCTATAGACGGTTCCGTTCTTGAGCTCGCCGCCCTTTCCATTCTTCAGCGTGAACTGGTGCTGCTCTCCAGCCGCCGGCCTTGTCCACCAGGGCCACTTGGATTCGCGAACATAGCGTTGGTTCGCGGGGAACTCCGCCACGACTTTCATCGCAGCGGGATCGGACACCGTGGTTCCCTCGCTGAGTAAGATTTGATACTTGGTTGCGGCACTATCGTAAGGAGCGGGCGACCACAGCACGGTCAGACTACTTCCGCCATCGCTCGGTGTATCAAACGCCCGAACGTCTTGCGGTGGTGAGAGCGGCGTCTTCTCCACATCGGTTTGAGCAAACACCGGCAACCATGACTGGCTCAGAACAGCGGCAAACAGGACCATCGCCGTCATCCGGATCTGACGTCTTCGACGTCTCACGGGTACTCGCAGGCTGTGGAAAAACTCGGTTTCTGTGCACCGCCCCGTTGTGATATGACGCATGCGGGTCCGGTCAGAACAGGCAGGATGCTCAAAACGTTCGTCCAGCAAGGCCGCAGGTGAGTCGAAACCGGAGGCGTACCCTCGGGGGTACGTTGAGGATTTCGATGAGTCGAGAACGAAGCTGGCGGACGTTTTCAGCATCCTGCTAGGCTCCTTCAATCAGTTCAATGTTCGTCCGCGGAATGATTGCCTTGCTGCCGTCGGGAAAGCAGACTTCCATCACACGCACGTCACTCTCAGTTGGGATCTTCTGGAGATCGGCCGGCAGACTTGCGACTTCGCCGATTTTGCCGAATAGGGGATCTCGAATAATGCGAACCTGGTCGCCGATCCGGATCCCTTCCCGCTGCGGAACGGTGACTGCGCCATGATCGCCCGC
>DATIQH010000197.1:0-3629 GCA_035471155.1 Nitrospiraceae bacterium
TTGCGGACTCGATCGGCCTCATTGGCAGGACCCTCCTCCTGATGAATTCACCCTTGACGGTCGGGCCAAAAAAACAATGTTACATATGCAATGTTAAATGATAAATTGATCGTCCATTAACCATCGAGCATTCAACATGAAAACTCTAGCCACTCCCTTTCACAGCATCGAAGACGCTATTCGGGACATCACGAAAGGGAAGTTCATCATCCTTGTCGATGACGAAGATCGTGAGAACGAAGGCGATCTCGTCATCGCCGCGCAACACGTGACGCCTCAGGCTGTGAATTTCATGGCCCGGCATGCCCGAGGGTTGATCTGTCTCGCCCTGACGCCCCAGCGAGTCGAAGAACTGCATCTCCCGCAGCAGGCGATTGAGAATACCGCCACCTTCGGTACGGCCTTCACCGTGTCCATCGATGCCAGGAAAGACATTACGACGGGCATTTCTGCGGCGGATCGAGCCACAACGATTCATGTGGCGATCGATCCAAAATCCAAGCCCGGTGATTTGGCGCGTCCCGGCCATATTTTCCCCTTGAAGGCGCAGCAAGGCGGCGTGTTGAAGCGCGCGGGACAGACCGAAGGGTCCGTCGATCTGGCGCGGCTGGCCGGGCTCATTCCTGCAGGTGTGATCTGCGAAATCATGAACGAGGACGGCACCATGGCGCGTGTGCCGGAGTTGACGAAATTTGCCCAAGCGCACAAGTTGAAAATGGTCACGATCAAGTCCCTCATCGAATATCGCATGCAGCGCGAGCCCTTTGTGCGGCGTATGGCCAGCGCGCGATTGCCCACGATGTTCGGCGATTTCGAGGCGGTGGCCTTCGAAAACGAATTAGATGGCGTCACGCACATCGCGTTGGTGAAAGGGCGTGTTGAGGGAGGCGATCCCACCCTGGTGCGCGTGCACTCGGGCTGTTTGACCGCTGACGCGCTGGGATCGTTGCGGTGCGACTGTCGAGATCAGCTTCATAAGGCGATGGAGGTGATTCAGAAAGAAGGGCGCGGGGTTCTGCTGTACTTGAATCAAGAGGGGCGCGGCATCGGCCTGCTTAATAAGATCAGGGCCTATGGGCTGCAAGATCAGGGGAGCGATACCGTTGAGGCAAATTTGAAACTGGGCTTCAAGGCGGACCTGCGCGATTACGGTGTCGGGGCGCAGATTCTCGTCAATCTCGGTCTGCACCAGATTAAGCTTGTCACGAACAATCCTCGGAAGATCGTCGGGATCGAGGGCTATGGATTGAAGGTGGTTGAGCGAGTGCCGATCGAGATTCAGCCGCGCGCGGCGAACGTGAAGTACTTACGCACGAAGAAGCATAAAATGGGACACATTCTAAAAAAGGTATAACGGCTGCTGAAAATGGCCCCCAGCTTCGTTCTCGGTTCGGAACGATCCTCAACGTACCCCTGATGGTACGCCTCCGGTCGTTCCTTACCTGCGGCCTCGCTGGATGACCATTTTGAGCAGCCTGATGAGAATGTGATGGCTGAGTGGAAGGTGACTATTAGTACATGAAACTGCGAAAGGGTTCACACGATGCGACGGGGTTGCGGTTTGGGATTGTCGTCGCGAAGTTCAACAAATTCGTCACGAGCAAGTTGCTGAGTTCCTGTGTGGAGGGGCTGACGAAACACGGCGTCAAGACCGACGATATCGAGGCCGTGCGGGTGCCGGGGGCGTTCGAGCTTCCCCTGGTTGCGCGGGCAATGGCGCGGACGAAGCGGTTCGATGCGGTGATTTGTCTGGGAGCGGTCATTCGCGGCGACACGCCGCATTTCGATTACATCAGCACGGAGGCCAGCCGGGGGATTGGGCAGGCGGCGCTGGATGCGGACGTACCGATCATCTTCGGTGTGCTGACGACGCATACGATCGCGCAGGCCATCGAGCGGTCTGACCCGGCCAAGTTCAACCGTGGTGGGGAAGCCGCCAGGTCCGCGATCGAAATGGCGACGGTCATGCGTCTATTACGGTCAGGGGAAGAGACTCAGCCGAAGGCTGAAGTCTCGAAAGTCCGGAAAGCCAAGAAACGGGCGCCGCGAAAGCGCAGGAACTAGTTATGGGTTCCCGCCATCACGCACGGGAGCGCGCGCTCCAGATTCTGTTTCAATACGATATTCACGGCAAGCCCGGCCTGTGGCTGGATCTGTTCTGGAAGGAGAACGAAGCCACGGATGAGGTGAAGGCCTTTGCCGAACGGCTCGTAGCCGGAGTGTTGGACAAGAAAAAAGAGTTGGATGCCCTCGTGGGAAAATACGCCACGAATTGGAAAGTCAGCCGCATGCCGATTGTGGACCGCAATATCCTGCGAGCCGGCCTCTATGAACTGCTGTGGATGGATGACGTGCCGGCCAAGGTCACAGTCAACGAAGCCATCGAATTGGCAAAAAGTTTCGGCGACGACGATGCATCGAAGTTTGTGAACGGCATTCTTGACAAAGTGCTGGCGACGGAGCCGCAACTGAATGAAAAACGTGCTGACGCAACGCATGTGAAAGGTGACAGGCCGTCATGATTGATCGCTATACGCGGCCCAAGATGAAAGCCATCTGGGAATTGAAACGGAAGTACGAGATCTGGCTTGCCGTCGAGCTTGCTGCCTGCGCAGCGTTTGAACGGACGGGACAGGTTCCGCGCGGCACCGCGGCTCGTATCGGGAAGAAAGCCACAATCGATGTGAAGCGCATCGCCAGGATCGAGAAGGTGACGAAACATGACGTGATCGCGTTTCTCGAATCGCTCGCAGAATCGGTCGGACCGGAGCATCGGTTCCTCCATATGGGACTCACTTCGTCGGATATCGTGGACACCTCTTTGGCTGTGCAGATGACTGAGGCGCTCGATCTCATTCTCGAGGATCTTGAAGAGCTGATTGCCGTCTTGAAGCGGCAGGCATTGCGGTACAAGCACACGGTGATGGTCGGCCGGTCGCATGGTATTCATGGCGAGCCGATCTCATTCGGTTTCAAACTGGCTATTTGGTATGAAGAAGCCTGCCGGCATCGGGAGCGGCTGACGCACGTTCGGCAGGAAATCGCGGTCGGCAAGCTTTCCGGTGCGATGGGCACCTTCGCGCATCAAGGGCCGGAAGTGGAAGCGTATGCGTGCGCCAAGCTGGGACTCACGCCGGATCCTGTCTCCAACCAGATCGTGCAGCGCGATCGCCATGCAGCCTATGCCTCGGCCCTGGCGCTGCTGGCTGCCAGCATCGAAAAGTTTGCGACCGAGATTCGCCATCTGCAGCGGACCGAGGTGCTCGAAGCGGAGGAGTATTTTTCGGAAGGGCAGAAAGGGTCCTCGGCGATGCCGCACAAGCGGAATCCGATCGCCTCCGAGAATCTCTGCGGGCTGGCGCGTGTGGTACGGAGCAATAGCCTCGCGGCAATGGAGAACGTTGCGCTGTGGCATGAGCGCGACATCAGCCATTCGTCCGTCGAGCGGGTGATCATGCCGGACAGCACGATTCTCATCGACTATATGCTGGCACGGATCACGGATGTCATCAAGCATCTGGTGGAGAACTTCTCATCGCTGATCATGCCATATTTCACGAAGATGTTGATATCGTCACACTTCTTTTCAAAGTCCGCGCGGTCTTTTTTGAACATCTCCTGCAGTTTGT
>DATIQH010000198.1:0-2541 GCA_035471155.1 Nitrospiraceae bacterium
GCTAGCCACACCTCTCCCACGACACCGACCTGACATGAGCGCTGAGTCGTAGGATTCACAATCATCACACGGGTCTCTGCGAGAGGCTCCCCGCATCCGACCAATGTCCGAGTCCCCGTTTCTGACGCGGAAGACTCTTTGACAATCGAGTCAGCCAACGCTTCTGCCTCTACTCTCAAGAATGTCGGCTCAGCCCCAGTCTGTTTCATCGTCACCAAAAGCGTGGCTTCGGCGAGCCCATAGGCCGGAGCAAACGACGTTCGCCGGAAACCCTGTGGTCCAAAGATTTCGATAAACTGCTTAACCGTATCCGCATGGATGGGTTCCGCGCCGCAACTTGCGACCGTCCATGTACTCAAGTCAGCCTGCCACTCAGGTTGTTGCCGGACGGCCCGCAGACAGGACTCATAGGAAAAATTTGGCCCACCGCTGTGCGTGATGGAAAATCGAGACACCGCTTCAAGCCAACGCAGCGGTCGCCTGAGAAACGTGATGGGTGACATCAGATAGGCAGGGATACCGGCATAGAACGGGGCGATGATTCCATGCAGCAGTCCATAGTCATGGAAATACGGCAGCCAACAGAGCGACCGGCTGCGGTCCGACACTCCTCCGGCCAGACTCAAGGCATTACAATGAGACAGTACATTTCCATGGCTGACCATGACGCCACGAGGAGTGGCCGTTGATCCTGAGGTATATTGCAAATAGGCAAGGGCAGTTTCATTGAGAGGTGGCAACTCGACCGCCTCGACTTGATCGTAGGGTTGATCGGTGGTCATCCATTCGATCTGGCTCCCATTTTTGGCGTTCGAAAGTTCCGAGGAAATGGTCTCGATACCAGAGGTTGTGAGCACCAGTGACACCTGAGCATCCTCGATAATGGCGCGGAGCCTTGGCAGACTGTGCTTCCGCCTGACGGGATCCGGAGCGGGAGCAGGAACCGGCACCAGTCCGGCACACATACAGGCCCAGAACGCGCAGACGACATCGAGCCCCGGTGGGAAGAGGAGAAGGGCTCTCGTTCCAGGTCGAGCCCTGCATGCTAGTTGGCCGGCAAGTGAGCGCACCTTGTATTCCAGCTCGCCATAAGTCAGCTGACTCTCAAGTTCGAGGGTGTCGCGAACGGACGCGTAGGCTAGTTGATTCGGTCTCTGGCGGCAGTGGTAGGCAAACAAGGCAGCTAACGTGCGGACAGGCAGGGACAGAGGTGGTGTCATGAAGTCATATGCCAATGATAAATCTGAAAGTCACAAGCTATTGACAGGCACGCCGTTCCTAGAATGTCAACCGGAGCATGCACCCAAGTCCTTGCATTATTTCTGAAAGGCTGAGCAGGTCAGAAGTGGAATTGTTTACAACAACCAAAGGATTCATATGATTAGTAAGAGTAATATAGGGCGTATCCAACACAAAGCATTAATCAGTTATTGCACGCAAGAATTTCAGGTGGAAATAGCCCTCAACAGTCATGCAGAGGTCTCTACAAAGAAAATTTCTCAGTTGGGCGCAGATTCGGAACCTCTGTGCCTCGAAGGGGTGGCGCCATGAGATAATCAGGAAAACGAATAGTGAGAATTGAAAACCGATCAAAAAATCACATCTCCCAGGGTGAGCTCTTCCCCCACAGTCAATCGCAACGAAAACACATTCACACTGCCCTACCATGAAAGGCGGATTCTACCAAGCGGAGAGGTGCGAGAGTGGCCGAATCGGGCAGTCTCGAAAACCGTACCGGCCGCTTTCGCAACTGCTCGAAAACGACCGCAATATAGCATGAATGGCGGCATCCTGGTGGCCAGCTTCGACGCCAAAATACAGGCCATCCAGCATGCTGGATGGCCGCATATGCTGCGGTGCGTCACGGTACAGGCCTTGACCAATGCGGGGACGCTCAAAGATCCGTCGGAGACTTTCCGTGAGGTCTTCGAAGCATGAGCTGCTGGCCTGGGGGGGGGGTAGGCAGTTGACGGCTGTCCGGCTCGAAGATCAGGCCGTGTTTCAGGTCGATGGACTCTCACGGGATTGAACCCCAGACCCCCTCTCCCTGCTCAAACACCGGCAATAAGACGCACGAGCGGTACCTGATCGCCAATTCCAAAAGAGATGGGCTGCTTGACCGTCTCTGGGTCTACATAGGTCCCGAAGATACGATCCCAGATGGTGAAGGTGACGCCGAAGTTCGCATTGTAATACGCCGGGTCGTCACTGTGGTGAATATGATGGTATCGCGGCGTCACCATTATCCATTCGAGCCAGTTCGATCGCCAGGACACATTCATATGCATCCAATCCTTCAACAACATGTGAGAGGAAAGCACCGCCAGATATATCCACCAGGGAGACAAACCAAACACGGGGTAGGCAAAGATCCAAGGAAGGTTGAACAGCGGTTGTTGTAGGAGTGATGCCCGGTAGCCGGCAAGCCAGTACATGGTCGTGGGAGAATGATGCCACTTATGGGCACGCCATACAGGTTTGGCGTGTATCAGACGATGCACTCCATGATCGGCCGCACCGAGGCGTGCGCGGCGATGAGAC
>DATIQH010000199.1:0-5795 GCA_035471155.1 Nitrospiraceae bacterium
CGGCAAGCCGGCCAAGGCGGGCGCCCGTGACTTCCGCGTGAGCGAACGGATGAAGCTCTACTCCGATTCCGTGTGGGCCTGGCGGATTGCCGAAGGGGTGCCTAATACGAAGATGAAGGGGTGGAAGAGCAAGCTGTCAGATGAAGATATCTGGAAGCTCGTGTTGTTTACGCGAAGTTTCGGATTGGCTGGAAAGGGATGGGATCCCGAAAAGAAGTCGTGGGTCGATACGGCGAGCGTCTTGGCTACTCCTGCTGCTGCTCCGGCGCCGGTGGATAAGTAAGCGGCCTCAGTCCAGGAGCTCGTGCGATCGTCACCCAGGAACGCCTTCTTGCGTGAGCTTCAGGGCAGCCTATCGGTGTGTTCGCACAATAATGACTTAGGATGCCAGGCGATGCCTGAACGAACGATTTGCTTCTACAGTCGTAACCGGATCTTCTCATTGCCCTCGTTAATTCTTGTCGCGAAGCCATCGCGCGGTTCGTGATGAAATAACGCTATGTCTGTACGATGCACACCCCACTGACACCCGAGGCCTTTGGCTACGGGATATGAGCGGAGTAAAGCACGGCTATTGTGGAACTGGAAACGAGGGTAGGCCTTGGCCGTCTAATCGATGAGTAGGTTGGAAGCAAGGGAATGGACAATGCGGATCTCTCAATGTTGCACAGGCTCCTAGCAAAGCGGAGCGGCGAAATATTATGAAAACGTGGCAGCGCAGTCTGGTGGCGGTCTGTGCGTTTCTGACGCTGTTCGGAGGCGTCGCCTATGCCCAAGTCCCCGGCGCATCTCCGGTAGAGTTCCCTTATACGGGGAACCGGACGGCAGTCTGGATCGTCGCCCAGCTTCACACGCTGTTCGGGGCATTCATTCTCGGCGCCCCGATCTTTATCGTGATCTCAGAATGGCTGGGATATCGGAAGCAGGACCTTCGGTACGATCGACTGGCCAAAGAGCTCACCAAAGTGACCGTCATTCTCTTCAGTATGACGGCCCTCACAGGCGGCCTGTTCATTTTCGTGCTCCTCGCGGCCTACCCGCAGTTCACCACGTGGTTCATCAATCAATTTTACCTTGTATTCGCGGTGATCTACCCGTCGTTGTTCATCAGCGGGACCATCGTGTTGTACATGTATTTCTACATGTGGGACGCCTGGAAGGGTGAGAAGAAGGGGCGTCATATCGCCCTCGGTGTGCTTTTGAATCTCATATGCATGATCACGATGTTCGTGATCAACGGTCCTACGTCGTTCATGAATACGCCGCCGAAAGCCGAGGGTATCTCGCCGCAAGACTTTCTTGAAACGGCGGGCCTATGGGACAAAATCGTGAACGTGAGCTGGCTCCCGCTCAGCCTTCACCGGATCGACGGGAATCTGGCGTTCGGGGGATTTGTGGCGGGCCTGATTGCCGCGTACATGTATATGGGGGCGAAAAATCAAGAAGAGCGGGCGTACTACGATTGGATGGGCTTTGTCGGAAATCTGATCGGCGTGGGCGCGATGCTGTTCCAGCCCTTCACGGGATTACTGTATGCGTATGAGATGTGCGATTACGATTTTTCGTTCTGTCCGTACATGATGGCCGATCAGCTCTCGATGTTTTTTGAAATGCAGGGAGCGATGATCGGGCTCATGTTCTTGGCCAGTAACTATTACGTCTGGCTCAGCCTGAAACGTATTGAGGGGGTCGAAAAGGTCAGGATGACGATTCTGGCGCCCATCGTGATGGTGGCGTTCCCCTTTGTCATGATGGTGGTGATGAATTACTACTGGATTCCCGACCCGATGTCCTTGGTGTTCCTCCTCCCGTTAGTGCTGGCGCCGTTCACACTGGGTCGGATCATTCCACTGACTGTGTCTGCGCGGACCGTCGTGAAAATCGGCTTCTTGATGGTGATCGTGGGCGATGCCATCTGGCTCACTCCCCATGGCTTTGCGCCCACCAGCGCCAAGATGGTGGCGGAGTTGGAGCTGCCGGAGGCTTGGAACTTTCTGTCGTCAATGCCGGCCAAACTTTCCGCGATATTCACGCTGGTATTCGTCACGGTCGTCAACTATGTCTTGTATAACCGGGCCATCAAGCAAGGCACGATTATCTGGGGGAAGATCGATTTTGCGTCCCAGTTCGTGCTGATCTTTCTGGCCTTCAGCTCGATCTGGATGATGGGTTTGATGGGGGCCGTCCGCTCGTTGGTCCGGAAGTTCTTCCACACCTACAATTTGATGCCCGATTTCTCCGTAGAGTCCTTCACGCCGACATTGTCATATTCTGCCTGGTGGATTACGGGCATTTCAGTCGTCTTTTTCACAGTGGTGAGCTTCGCCGTGCTCGTGGCCCTTCGAACTTCCGACTCGAAAAGACCGGTGCCCGAAGGCAGTCCTGTTCCTGCCAGGGCGAAGTAATCGGGGCGCGCGGCTACGAAAAAAGAGTCTGCATGGGGAACGTGATCAAGAAGCTGTCGATCGGTCTGGTGGTGGGTGGCGCGCTGGTCGGTCTCACGAGAGCGCTCGAGTTTCCATTCATTTTCCAGATGATGTTCTTCGGCCAGGCGATATTTGGGGCCGCCGTCTTCATGTTGCTGGACGCGCCGTCGCTCAGCACCATGAACGGGGTGAAGTCCGTCTTTGCCATCGTGATGTTCTACATCGTGTTGTGCGTGGTGTTCGTGTCCGGTGCCTCGATGTGGCCGCAATTCGATCCGGAAGAAGAAAAGAGCAAGATTGCCAAGGTTCTGGAGCCGAAGCGAAAAGCCACGGAGCAAGGAAAGGCGGATGAGCTCATTGCGCGCGCGAAGGCGCTCGATGAGCAGGTGAAAGCCTTGGAGGTGCGGCTTAAGGCTTTGGGCGGAGATCAGGTGACGAAAGAGCCGGCGACCGGGGAGCTTCCGGTCGTGAACAAGGCGGCGGCCGGAGATTTTATGAAGTTGGGAGAAGAGCAGTGGCAGCTGCAAGAGTGTTACAACTGCCACAAGCTAAAGGGTGAAGGCGGAAAAAAACGCGGTCCGGAGTTGGACAACATCGGTTCCTATCTTACGGTCTCTGAGATTAAACAGAAGATCATGGACCCCAAGAGCTTTATGGCGACGGGGTTCGAGCAAGAGTGGGAAAAGGGCAAGATGCCGGACAAGTTTAAGGACGTCATGGAGGATAGCGACATTACGGCGCTGGCTACCTGGTTGAGTACATTCAAGAATACGTCTGTGAATACGCCGAAACCGATCAAGAAAAAATAGCATGCAGCCCCAACTGAAATCCAAAGTCCGTTGCGCGGATCGAGAAGTCGGAGAGGTGTCCAGGATCATCATGGACCCCCTGTCCCATGAGGTCAGCCATCTCGTCGTCTCGATGAACGGCGCAGGGGAGCGGCAAGTACCGATGGGCGCGGTGCAGATCGTCACGGAAGATCTGGTGCAACTGCGGTCGTTCTCATCGGAAATCCTGGGCATGCCGTCCTTCAAGCGTGACGACTATGTCACACTGCATGAAGTGGAGGTTCCGGGCCTTGAAAAGCATGTTCATGTGACGCCGGGCGAAGTCTTGGTGCCGTTTCCTGAGTTGGAGCGAAACGTCAAGCGGCGAACATTTTTCGCAAATTTGACCTATGTGACGGGACTGTTTATCGGGTTGCCGCTGGCCTTCCCCATCCTGAAATTCTTGATGAAGCCGATGTATGCGCCGCTGGACAACAGATGGCTCAAGGTTGGCAACATTGGGAAGGTGAAATCGGACGATGTCGGAGTCCAGTTCCAGTATAAGCGCAAGCTTAAAGAAGCCTATATGCCTGAGTCGGAGATCGAGAAGAACGTGTGGCTCGTCAAGGCGACTCCTGCGGTGCTGGAAAAAGTGTATCAGGGGAAGGATATGGAGTTCCGGGATGCCACCGGGAAAGCTATATGGACCAATAAGAAAGACATACCCTACCTGGCGTTTTCCGGTAAATGTCCCCACCTCGGTTGCGCGTATAAATGGCGGAAACACAAGGTGCTGGGACAAGTCTTCCTCTGTCCCTGTCACTTGAGCATCTACGATGCGTCCGGCAAGGTGCTCGATGGCCCAGCCCCGCGTCCTCTCGACATGCTGCCGATTCAAGTTTCCGCAAGCGGCGAGGTGCAAATCATCGATATGGAATTCAAGGCCGGGACGAAGTCTCAAACGCGGATTGTATAGATGAGCGACACTCCTTCTGCCGGCACGCAGACAACCGTCGCCGAAAAAGTCTTCGCCTTCGTCGATGAGCGAGTCGGGCTGAAGCTCCTTGCCGCGAAGATGCTCAATGAGTCGGTCCCCGGCGGCTCTCGCTGGGCCTATGTCTTTGGATCGATTCTGTTGTTTATCTTCATCATGCAGGCGGTCACGGGCGCGCTGCTGATGTTCTACTATGTGCCCACCGCCGACCATGCCTACGCCAGCACCCAATATATCCTTCACGATATCGACTACGGCTGGTTCCTCCTCAGTTACCACTTCTGGGGTTCCTCAGCCATGGTGGTCTGCGTGTTTGCGCATATGTCCCAAGTCTTTCTCTGGGGGGCCTATAAGAAGCCGCGTGAACTCATCTGGGTGGTTGGATTGGCGCTGTTCGGTCTGGTCATGGCGTTCGGCTTTACAGGCTATCTGCTCCCGTGGGACCAGCGAGCCTATTGGGCCACGACAGTCGGTGTCGAGATCGTGGATAAGGTGCCGTTGCTGGGCGATTTCATGGCGCGATTCCTCAAGGGAGGTCCGATCCCCGGCCAGATGACCTTGAGCCGGTTCTTCGTCATTCATGTGATGATCCTTCCTGCAGCCTTGATCGGTCTGGCAGGACTGCACCTCTTTCTTTTCCGATGCGCGGGACCGGCCGGGCCATTTCGGGGTACGCCGACAGAGCTCAAGGCGAAGACCGACTATTTTTTCCCACGGCAGATCTGGAAAGATATGGTTGGGATGGCGGTGGTCTTTGCCTGTATCAGCGCGCTGGCATTCTGGGAGCCGGTGGTCTTGTTGGACGAAGCGACGCCTGATCCGGGCGACTATCACCCGGAACCGGAATGGTACTTTTTATTCATATTCCAACACTTGCGATTGAGGATGTTTTCCGGAGAATTTGGGCAGTTTCTCGCTTCGATCGCGCTTCCAGGCGCTCTTGGAGTCATGCTGCTGTTGCTGCCCTTCTTCGACCGGAGCCCGGAGCGAAATATTTTCAAGCGCCCGTTGGCCCTGATCGGATGGGTGATGCTCACGGCGTCGATCCTCATTTTCACGGTCTCCGCCATTATCAATCGAGATTTTCTGGGCTAATGGAATCGATGTTGAACGATGAGCACAGAACGGTGAAGCCATCTGGGCTCAGAGGCATTCATCGTGCCTTGTTCCCCGCTCATCGCCGGGTACCTGTATGAACGATCACGTGTCTCCCTCGAAGCTTGGGTTCGGTATTCTCTGGCCTGCCTTCTGGACCGGCTTGCCGTTCAAGCTTGCCTTTGCCGTGCTGTTCTTGGCATTCGGGGCTGTCCATTTTGAAAACAGAATCGGGCTCGCCTTCTTGATGCTTCTGACAAGTCCGGTCACGGTGTTTGCGTTTCCCACGATCACGATGGGATTAGATTCGCACATTGGTGAAGGCATTGGCATGTGGTTGCTGTTCATGCTCGCGGTTCCGATCGACATCTGGGCGCTGGGGATCGTGGGACGAACCTACTTGCTCGAACGGTTGAGGCGAGAGCCGCCAGGCGGGCTCGGGTTGACACTGTGGTGGAAGTGCGCGTTGGTCGGTGCCATCTATGTGCCGATTCTCTGGGTGGCTCAGAGTGC
>DATIQH010000200.1:0-2065 GCA_035471155.1 Nitrospiraceae bacterium
AGAACGGGACACACCCCGCAGAATGCTCAAACAGTTCGTCGAGCAAGGCCGCAGCGAGTGAAGGGCCGAGGCGTACCCTTCCTCCCCCGTCCATCCCGAGCTGCCAAGCCAGCTCGTTTCCCAAGTGGGGTACGTTGAGGATCTGAACGATGCGAGAACGATGCATGGGAAAAGGCGCGTCTCGGCGCGCCAGGGTTGGGCGGGTGAAAACGGAGGGCATTTTCAGCAGCCGTGCGGATCAGTCGAGGGCGAGCGTCAGACACTTCGCCGAACCGCCGGATTTCATGAACTCATCGAGTGGGACTGGATGGGGAAGATAGCCGTGCACGGTCAACAGGGATTCTGTTTCCGGACAGCCTGCAGGCAGCACAACGTGTTTCCCGACAGAGACAGCATTGCAGGCAAACCTGAGAGCCTCAGCTTCCGACACCACGAGACGCTTAGAAGGAGCGATCCGTTCGGCAAGAACCTCTTGCCCATAACGATCGAATGCGAGAGGAAAATGCAGGAGTTCGCCGCCGCTCAAGGGGCACAAGCAGGTGTCGAGGTGATAGAACCGGCCGTCGACTAGTTCGAGTGGAATGATCTCGCGGTGAAACCAGTCGCTGAGCGTTGCGTAGACACGGATATCCGATCGCTGCCGATAGCCGCCGAACCAGGTGTCGGGAAATCCCAAGAGATCCCCGGCCCCCTCGAAAAAACTCCCATGGTCCAACGTGAGGACTTCATACCCCTGCCCGCGAAACCAGTCCTCAAAGTACGCCTCTTCCTTCTGCCGTTCTGGATAACGAAAACGGCTCGGCACTGCTTTGCCTCCAACGACAAGGCCGGCGTTCGCCGTGAACACCAGGTCTGGCAGTCCCGGCACAGGCTTCATCCGTTCCAGGACCGCGCCCACATCCTGTTCGAGTACCTGCATGAGATGGTGCCACTGGCGGACGGCTCGCTCTGAATCGACGGCGTTCGAACGGCGCATCCATGGATTAATCTCGTAGTCGATACTGAAATAGTCCGGCGGACAGACCAGTAGTCGGCTCATGGCCTCCACCCCAGCTCACGAGCCAGTTCGCTCAGAAACGATGCGGCGTCCATGACGATCCCGACAGCTTGAAAACTGCCTCGATCCGCGAGTTTCGTTGGGACGGACGGATTGACGTCGACACAGACGGAGGGGATCGTGGCGGGCAACAAATTTCCCGTCGCCACCGCGTGCAATGTCGAGGCGACGAGCAAAGCCATTCCAATACCGGGGATGGCTGCACGCATGGCTGCCTGGGCTTCCAACGAATCCGTGATGACGCCGGGCAAGGGACCGTCATCGCGAATAGTCCCGGCCATGACGACCTGGACGCCCCGCCTGACGCAGGCCGCCATGATTCCAGTCTTGACGACCCCCGACTTGACCGCTGCCTCGATGCTGCCGATGGCCCTGATCCGATTAATGGTTCGCAGATGGTGTTCATGCCCATGCGGCACGACACGACCAGCCGCATGCCCATAGCCGAGAGACGTACCGTAGAGATCGACTTCCATATCATGAGCGGGCAGCGCATTCCCGCAGAACAAGACATGGATAAATTCTTCATCGATGAGCCATGCCAGCGCCTCGCGCCCACCGGCGTGAACAATCGCCGGGCCTCCTGCGAGCAGTACCTTGCTGCCCGCTTTCCCCTCCCGGAATCCTGTTCGCAATTGCACGAGGCGCTTGGCAATGTCGCCGATGACACGCCCATGGGGGCGCTCGGATGAGACCTGCGATTCCATGAAACTGAACACATCGCGGTCACGAGGCCGTTGGAGCGGAATGACCCGCACGCCCTCACGGCCGATCACGACCTGATCTCCCCGTTTTACGTCTCCCATCGGAACAGTCCGAGCAGTCAGGCTCACGAGGTCTACGCGAATTCCCAGATCCATCTCGATCCCCTCCACCCAATAGAGGAAATCATATCGCGCCTGCAGTTTATCGCCGGTGAAGAAAAAATAAATATTGATGATGAGTCGTTATTTTTCATTGCAAAAAAAGGTGACGGCTCGATGCGCGATGCGCAGGGACTATTTGATA
>DATIQH010000201.1:0-4496 GCA_035471155.1 Nitrospiraceae bacterium
CAGGCGAAGATCTCTCACCAGAGCAATGGGCGAGTGCACCCGGCTGTCCCTTGAGCAGTGGAGCCACGAAGAGGGCTGAATTTTCTGTAGAGTTGATGGTTTGCAATGTTCAACAAACTGTCCACAAATTAACTGGGGCAGCGCAAAACCAAACAAACAGAATGAACCAGTTTGGTAGCTCTCTACAGCGCTGGGAATCCCTACGGTCGCGACCTCCGAATTGAAGGACGCTGATCTAATTGCTGAATCACTCCACGTGATCTCATGGCTGCTTGACACCTCGGGCCTACAACTCAGTTCACGCCTTGAAGCTTTAAGACGCTTCATTGGGAAGCTTCCGGCCCTCCGGGGGCTTCCTATCATTATTTCACCTCGCGGCTGGGTATAGACTTAGAAGAGTTTCCCATCCCCTTGTCGTAGCAAATTGACATAGCGGATCGGTAATGATACTTTCACCAGCCAATGTATCACTGCGATTGTGGAAGGAAATGAAAGTATCATAGTACGGACTGATGTATGAATCCTGCTGATTTTACAGAGGAAAAGAACGGCCAATTACTTAAGACACAGCGTGACTATTGGGCCTTTCTTCCGAATCCCCTTCCTCCTCAGCTCACGCTGAGCTGGGATTTGGTGAACCAACTTTCTGAAGCGGATCGGGCTCTCAGCGAACTCGCAGGAACAGCCCGCACCCTACCCAACCCACACTTGTTAATCGGGCCGTTTATCAGACGCGAAGCCGTACTCTCCAGTCGCATTGAAGGCACCCAGGCGTCACTGTCCGATCTTCTGTTCTTTGAAGCGTCAGGATCAGTCGATCCGAAAGCCCCGGATGCTCGGGAGATAGCCAATTATGTAAAAGCGATGGAATACGGATTGGTCCGTCTGAAGAAGTTTCCGCTCAGCCTCCGCTTTATCAGAGAAGTGCACGAGCATCTCATGTATGACGTACGCGGGGAACATCTGACACCCGGAGAATTTCGCCGCTCCCAGAATTGGATTGGCCCAGATCGCTGCACGCTGATGGACGCCACATACGTTCCACCTCCGGTCGAAGAAATGGAACAAGCCTTAGGCCAATTCGAGGCCTACTTGCATGCGCCCTCAACGGTGCCTCTCCTGATTCGCCTCGCAGCCATCCATTACCAATTTGAGGCGATTCATCCGTTCCTGGACGGCAATGGCAGAATCGGACGACTCCTCATTACCCTTTTGCTGTGTAAAGAGGGTGCTCTCCCGGAACCGTTGTTGTATTTAAGCGCCTACTTTGAACACTACCGGAATGAGTATTACCGTCTTCTTTTGGCTGTGAGCCAGTCGGGCAATTGGATCGACTGGATCTCGTTCTTTCTCCGGGGAGTTGCTGAACAATCGCGAGACGCGCTGGTTCGTTCCGATCGGCTACTTCAATTGTGGAAGAACTATCGCGGTGAGTTCCAGTCGGCTCGATCATCGGCACTCCAACTTCGCTTGGTAGACCAGCTGTTTGCGTACCCCGCGATTACCGCAAACCAGGCTGCAAAGCTGTTACAGGTAACCCATCGCTCGGCGCAGTTGAACATTGAAAAACTGATCCGCAAGGGGATTCTCAAAGAAGCCACAGGCAAGCAGCGCAACCGCGTGTTTATCGCTCCGCAAATCGTGAAGATCATCGAAGCGACACATGCGAGCTAAAGCAAGACAGCTAACAACTCACACGACAAAATCTCGATTTAATTAGGGGGCCGTAGGTTCGCCCCCTACACGGCCCACCAAACCTCGCTTGCGCGTGCCGGCGGCTATTCGGGCGCAGCCCCTCTTTATTGTCGCCGCCGGATAAATCCCTCCTGTGGGTTTCTCCCCACCAAATTTCTCAACGACTTCCGCATCCTTCCCAAGTTAAGGTGAACTTAAGATTTTCTACAGTCTTTTTCGGCAGTGAATTCTAACCAAGGAGGGGAGGCAAAAACTCGCATTTGAAGGAAGCGATTACGCATCTGACAGAAGTAAAATTCTGACTGAAGTACAATACGGTATCAACGCCTACGGCGAAGGTGGGTTTATACAAACAGGCGGGGGAGAATAACCCTGCCCATTTCTGTATGAAGAGTCGTGTGACCGCAACCTTTCCACGCCCGCCTTGGGCTGACTCGGCAAAGGCCTGGGCCAAACGTACCCCGCACCGAGCTTCGTTCGTGCCGTTCTCCCTGATATTTTGGCGAACAGAGACATCATCGCTTCCTTTTTCTCTTCGAGATATCAGAGGCTAGAAGAGTTCTTTCAAGCCCCAGCTCATGCAGGCTCGCCGTTTGGGCAGTAACCATACTCAAAATATGCCTCCCCTCCCTACAGCTCCAAGCACCTGGCGATTGCGCGATCTGCGACGAACCGTCATCAAGAATGCGGGCTAGGGATTGCTTCTCTCCCCTTCTATCTGCAACAGTTGAAAATCATGCAAGGGAACCGCGATGGCTCGTGCCGATAAGACTTCCTCGAAACCGCCAGATCCTGTTGCTGTCAACCCGACTGTTACATCGATGGTCGAGCGCGAGATCAAGCTGACGATCGATGACCGTTTTCGTCTGCCTAAGCTCCCCGGCACCCTGCTGCCTCGACGCTTACTGACCTCGACTTATTACGACACCTCTGAATACGGCCTGGCCCACGCGGGGATCACTCTGCGCCATCGAGTCGAGCGCGGGAAACAGGCCTGGCAACTGAAACTCCCCCTGATAAAGAACCGGCAGGAAATTGAACTGGTCGATCGCCAGCCTACTCCACCGACAACGTTCCGCCATCTCCTCTTGGTCCATCTTGGACAGCGGGAACTCATGCCTGTGGCGACCTTGCGAGTCTGGCGAGCCGGCATCCGTGTGCGCACGGACCATACCCCTATCGCAGATGTCACGCTTGACCACGTATCCGTCATGAAGGACGGGGCGGTCCTTCACCGCTTCCGCGAGCTCGAAATTGAACAGGTAAACGGAAAGGATGGTGCACTGCCAGACCTCGACCGGCAACTCCGTCGAGCGGGAGCCGAAGATCATGACGGACACCCCAAGCTCTTTCGCGCGCTGTCTTTGGTAACTTCTGGTCCTGAGCCACCGCCGGCATGGGATGCGCCGGCCTTGACTCATGTGAAGTGGGCCCTCGCACGCCATGTCCGATGGCTGCTTGCGCATGATCCAGGCGCCAGGCTCGGAAGGGAACCTGAAAGCCTGCACCAAATGCGTGTGGCCACGAGACAGTTGCGCGCCGTCCTGCGCGCTGCCCGGCCCCTGCTCGTTCCTGAATGGGCAGACTCGTTGCGGGATGAGTTGCGTTGGCTCGGCCGAGTGCTGGGACCGGCCCGCGACCTCGACGTACAACTCGCCTATTTCCGTGAAGAAGCTACCACGCTGGATGCGCGAGATCGCCTGCCTTTGACACAGTTCATTGCTCACCTGGAAGCTCAGCGGAAGAATGTCCAGGAGGTCCTGCTGGACGAGCTGAAGAGCGAGCGGTATCTTGACCTCATCAGGCGGCTCCAGCAAGCACCGCACGATCCAACCGCCGTCGAATCCACTGTGACGTTGCGCGACCTTGCCAAGCAGGAATTCACAAAGTTGCGAAACGCGATTCGTCAGGCTGGTGACTCACCGAACAATGCCAAAATCCACAAGATCAGGATCAGGACCAAACGCGCCCGCTATGCCGCCGAACTCGCCGAACCGACTGTCGGCAAGCCGGCTACACGCTTCATCAACAAAGCTCGCGTCGTGCAGGACGTCTTAGGCATGTATCAAGACGCCATTCAGGCTGAAGCGCATATCCGGGGGTTTCTCAAGCAATCGACCAGCGCGCGGGCCGCATTTGTCGCCGGACGCATGGTTGAACGTCAACGCCTGCGTCGAGAGAGGGCTGGAGAAGATATGCAGCAGCTCATGCGTGGACTCTTAAAACGAGGCGAGAAAGCGTGGGGATAGAAACAGGTTTGGGGCAGCGGTCAAATGACGGCAGGCGATGAGAAAGGCACGGCATTATGTCATTAATTCTTCTACGCGGCTCTTGAGCATGAAAAAAGCCTTGTCGAACGCCGCGTCTATTTCGCTATCTGATCCAACAGCTTTGGCCGGATCAGGCGTACTCCAATGCAGCTTCTTCGGGGTGCCGGGGAATAGCGGGCAACTTTCGCCCGCCGCCTGATCGCACACCGTGATCACCAGGTCAAAGGACTCTTCAGCAAACTCATTCCACGACTTGCTGCGTTTCTGACCGGGATCGATGCCATATCGCTGTAACGTCTCAATGGATTTCAGATGCACGAATCCCGTTGGAACACTTCCGGCACTCCATGCCCGATACCCGCCCCGGCCAAGATTATTGATCAAGGCCTCAGACATGATAGAGCGGCAGGAATTACCCGTGCACACAACCAGCACTTTAAGCGGGTCCGATTTCATCAGCCGCAGTACCCTGCGGTTTTATCGGATGGGATACAACACTCTGGCTGTCCCATCGTCTCCGGCGTACAACAC
>DATIQH010000202.1:0-2533 GCA_035471155.1 Nitrospiraceae bacterium
TTCTCGCACTGATTCAGTCGGTCCACGGCCATCTGCCGAAAGGCCTTCGGAAACTTGCCCACGCGTTTCTTGGCCACCTGCCACCCCCTTCGTGTGTCAAGTGTGCCAATTCGCCGTGTCTCAATCTAGGGGGTCAGTCCACTCTGTCTAGCGGTTCGAGCCTTGTCTCTCTGACCACTTCGTCATAAAGACAAGACATTCAAAACAGCTTTTTGCATCTTTCCGCCTGTCTAGTCTTTCCGCGCACCGTGTTCAAAAACCTCTGTTATGGTCGAGAGCGGACAAGTCGATTTTTCTAGGGCTTTGACGTATCCTTCCGTCTGTTCCAAAAACAAATGAAGTTTAGTCCTCTGCGCCAAGTGAGGATGGTTGGGCTGACTGTGACTTGCGAGGGGCTGCATGGTCTGTCGCTGCGGTCGCCGAAGGCAGTGGCGAGCACTGTTCGAAGTTCCGTTCGGATCATTCCAGAATGGAACGAGTTGCACAGCCAAGCAGCGGCAAGGCTATGCGGCTTAGCCCCTCGCGGAGCATGCGGCCCAACTATCCGAACAGATCCATCTGGGTCGGCTGGGGCGGTTCGATGTTGAGGACTGGTGCGGATGGGGTTGTGGCTTCGATTGAGGCTGGCTGGGAGTGGCGGTCGAGAAACTCTCTCAGTTTCTTGAAGTCTTCCTTGAGCGGTTCGAGTATGCTGCCTTGGTGCAGGGCTGCGGCGGGGTGCAGCAAGGGGAAGAGGACAAAGTCTTTCAAGTAGAAGGCCTGGCCGCGCACCTTTGTAATCCCCACCTTCCGTTCCAGCAATGTCTGCGTCGCCCAATTCCCCAACGTGCAGACCAGTTTCGGGTGGATCATCGCGATCTGCTGCATGAGAAAAGGTTTGCAGGTCTCGACTTCATCCGGTTCCGGGTCGCGGTTATTTGGCGGGCGGCATTTGATCACATTGGCGATGTAGATGTCGCTGCGCGACAATCCAGCCGATTTCAAGAGGTCGTTCAGGAGTTTTCCCGCAATCCCGACGAACGGTTCGCCCGCATTGACGACGCTGTTTGCCCTCCATCCATTCATGCTCGACGGCGTGACCTATGTCAGTTTGACGGATGCGAGACGCCAATGGATCGTGGTTGCAACATACCTTCGAGGGGAACGGTTCGAGGATCTGTGTGATCTGCGGATGGCGGGCAGGTGAATTGTTTCTCAGGATGCTCAAAAAGGCCGTTCAGCAAGGCCGCAGAGGACTATCCATTTTATTAAGGGGTGGCTGGGATGATTCCAACTTCGCGCGTCCAACGAGGGGAGTCCTCGACCGCGCGTTGCGCGAGCAAGGGGATCGTCTCAGTTACCCCACCGCCGTTTTCTGCATCCGCTACGATCGGTAGCTTGCGTTGATGCGGACATAGTCGAACGACAGATCGGTTGTCCAGATGTGGGCTCTGTGGCGGCCTTGTCCCAGTTCCACCGCGATCGTGAATTCTTTCTGGCGAAAAACTTTCGCGATGCGGCCTTCAGCAGCGAGTCCGAGACCCATTCCTTTTGCTACCATTGGAACCCCACCGAATGCCAGGCTGAGCTTCGACGGGGTAATTGGAACTCCGGCTCGTCCGATCGCCGCCATGACCCGACCCCAATTGGCATCCTCGCCGAACAGAGCTGTTTTGACCAAGCTCGATGTGGCAATGGTGTGAGCCACCTGCCGTGCCTGTGTCACTGTGGCTGCTCCAGACACCTCGATGTTCACTACTTTGGTGACGCCTTCTCCGTCGCGGCAAATCGCCAGTGCGAGCGATTGGCAGGCTTCGGTCAAGAGCAGCAGAAAGCGCTGAAAGGCGGGAGTGCCTTCTTTGATGGTAGGGTTTTCTGCCATACCGTTCGCTAAGCACAGAACCGTATCGTTGGTGCTCGTGTCTCCATCGACAGAGATACAATTGAACGACTCATTGACCGCCAGGTTGAGCGCTTGTTGGAGGGCCTTCTTCGTGATCGAGGCATCTGTGGTGACATAGGCCAGCATCGTCGCCATGTTGGGATGGATCATGCCTGAACCCTTGGCTATCCCGCCGATGGTAACTAAGCGACCGCCGATGGTGTCTTGAAGGGCGATGGATTTCTGGCGCAGATCGGTCGTCATGATCGCCTGAGCGGCATCCAAGCCTCCACGATCACTGAGTCGAGCAACAAGATTTGGCAGGGCCTTGACGATTCGATCGACCGGCAATACACGACCGATCACGCCGGTAGAACCGATGAATACGTGCTGCGAGGGGATTCCCATGTGGCGCGCAAGCACGGCGGCGGTCTTCTTTGCAGCGGCCAATCCTTTGGCGCCGGTACAGGCGTTGGCGTTACCGCTGTTCACGAGTATGGCTCGGCCGGTTCCCTGGCGTAAGTGCAGACGATCGATAATGACCGGCGCAGCGACCACCTGATTTTTGGTGAAGACTCCGGCAATGGGGCCGCTTTGCTCTGAGACGATGAGCGCAAGATCCAGCAGGCCCGGTTTCTTGATCCCACAATGGATGCCAGCCGCCAGAAATCC
>DATIQH010000203.1:0-3674 GCA_035471155.1 Nitrospiraceae bacterium
CTCTCCAATGTGTCGAACTTGCCATTGTGCATGTAGGGAGCCGAGCGTCCCAGATCGCGAATGCGGGGGGTCTTAAATCTCGCGATGGTACGATCCAGCAATGTCGCATCGGAAAGTGGACACGGCACTTGGTCATCGCACAAGATAGCCCGAATCTTCGCTTGTGGGTTCGACACTAGTGGGCTCGACATATCTGGGTTAGCAAAGATGTTCCAGATCCCTAAATCGGTCAGCGTAGTCCCTGCCGTGGGGATGGATCGGAACCGTTCGCTTGCGCTGGGATGTTGCTCCGTCGCAGGGAGATCGTTGTCTGTTCTTCCGGCGAGTTTCGGGATGGAGAGCGCCATGAACGATCCTGCCGCATGGCCTACCCCTACTGCAGGGTCGTCAAACTCCCGTTGCGCGACTCCGGTATTATGCAGTTTGAAGTCCGTGAAATTCGGCGCGACGTGGTAGGCGAGGCAATTACCGATTTTGCCCAACGAGATTTCTCCTGCTGTCGCAGTTGGTGGACTCGACGGCTCAGTGAGGAACATCTTCAAGCCAGTGAGTTCATCGGCAGTGAATAGAAAGTTTTCTGGGTGGAACTGAAATTGGCCGTCCGCCCGGTTTGGGTTGGTCGTCATGAACTGGGGCGTTCCGGCCAGTTCACGCGCTGTGACAAGTTGTAAGAGACGCCGGCTGTAATCGAGAGGAGTTTCATTTGGGTCTGGCTGTTGAGGCAGCCCGTTGATTTCCAAGAAGACGTCAAAGGGCGAGCGGATTGGGGCTCCGCTATCTTCGGTTTGCGAGAACAGGAGACCGTTGACGTAAGCAGCGATCACTTTCACGACTGCATTGAATACTTCTTGGTCTGTGCCTGACTCTATGAACGCGCGAAATTCCGGCGGCAGGCGGAGTTCGTCTGGAATGGCAGGATTCCCTCCCGTAAAGATAATTCTGTAGGATAACCCGCCAAATTGATCGGTCAGATCGAATGAGCCGTCGTCGCCTTTCACCACTCGTGCGATATGGGCAATGGCCTGCGCTTGTTCTCCTGGGAGCCACCCGAAATTCCTTCCTGTCAAAGTAGCCGCGACCAAATCCTCCATCGAGTTGAACTCCGCATCGAAATGGAACAGCACTCCACCTGGTCGAGCCAGCGTAGAGTTGACGAGCGCAGGTGAATTACGTGCTGTGTGTGTCTTCCCATCGGCCCTCGCTGGAATCGGACTCCGGCGAGCAAAGTCGGCGTACGTCCTCATTCCGCCTCCTGGTGCCGTCAATACATCATCGACGAAGTGACAGGATCGGCAATTCATAGACATCCCTTTGAACGGGGCTTCATTCACGATCGGAGCTCCCACTGTTTCCACCGTATCGACGACAGAATCTCCGGCATTCGGATCGTTCACATTGGGGTTTGGGCTGTTGTCGAGAAACACCTTGAACGATTGCGCAAATCTAGTGTCAAGAAACAGTCGTTCGCCGACGGCGGTTTCGGCTCCAGGTGTTCCTGTAGCTGCGACGGAAGGCGGTGGGGCGCTATTGCTGCTCCCGTTTCCGCATCCCACGACGAGAAGAGAGATGAATATCAGAGATGACCCCACAACGACATGAGGAAACGCGTTGTGGCGATGAAGAATAGGAAACATGGTGAAACCTCCCGTACTTCTATTGTGAATCAAAACAGTTTCTCGTTGTTGGTTCGATAAGCTCTGATCCCGGTATAGACTCCTGGAATAGCCACAATGCATCGACTGACTCCGGGTCAAATTGAGTACCGGCTGCAACTTGGATAATTCTGAGTGCGATTTTGTTTCGAGTGACTCGGCTCGAGACTTCGGGGATGCGGATTGCGTCGAAGGCATCGGCGATCGAGAGGATTCTGGATCCAAGGGGGATGAATCGTCCTCTGATGCCATACGGATACCCCGATCCGTCCCATCGTTCGTGGTGGTGGGCTATCAGGATGGTAGGCTCTCGGAGAAAGAAGAACGGCTCGAGTAGCGAGGCGCCAAGCCGAGGATGGTTCTGCACGGTGACATAGGATTCGGAGTCGAGGGTAGGCACTCCGAAGGTTAGGTCGTGAGGAAGCATCAAGAGCCCAATGTCGTGGAGGAAGGCCGCGAGTTTCAGATCGTGCAACTCGCCCGTCGTCATGCCGACCGCTCGTCCGATCAACAACGAGATCGCAGCAGTGCGGCGGCCGTGACCAGCCTGCCAGGGGGGCGCGCGATCGATTTCCCGGTCGACCTGCCGCACGAGGATGCTTTCGACGTCACGGCGCGATGCGAGAGGGAGTCGGAGGCAATCGATCTTCCTGAGCATTCCCTGTATCGTGATGATCCCAGGGTGAATCTGTTCAGAGATATGTGGGAGCATCGTCATTTCTCCGAAAAAACGCAAAGCCCAAGACCACATCGCGTGATCTTGGGCTCTGGGTGAAAAACCTCTGACCGCAGTCTGTGCCGAGTGTCGGTCGCGTTAGCTCATTCTTCTTTCCCGTGTTTCCCTGCCAACAGTGGCTGGTTCAAGACCCACATCTCGTACAAAGGAATGCTCATCATAATAAGAAATCCTACCGTCATAAGGGTATCCCCCATTAGCATTGTGAGCACGAATATGGGAGAGATGTAGCTGATGAGCCAGGGGGACAGTAGGTCCAACGTTACACCACCGAATGACATCCAGGTTGTAATGACTTTTAGCCGGCTGCTGGCACTGGTGAGATACAGCACGTGCACCAGAATCATGAACACGACCGGCATCGTAAAGAGGTGGAAGTGGGTGATTTCCGCCAGCTCTCTGAACGACATCGGCTCGCCGAACGTGGCATCCGATCCCCGATAGTGGCTGGCGATGCCTTGCGGCGACAGCCCTGTCATGCTGTGGGCCCAGAAAAATGAAAAGGTGAAGCCGGCCAGCATCAAGAGGAGAAAGAAGGTGTAGACCAGCCGGATGTGTCGATCTGAATCGCGGAGGCGGAAACGGGTGTTGAAGTTGCGCATGGTTGAGAATGGTGACTGCCCCTGTTAGTTTCCGAAGAGGGAGCCGAAGATTCCCTGTTCAGACTTCTTGGTGGCCACGGTATCGCTGCCGAGCCCCGCGGGCTTTAAATAAAACTCATCGACCAGCACCAGCGCGCGTTTAATTCCAGCGCTCATCGAGCGGACCGACATGGTAGCGCCGCTGATGTTGATGATGTCCTTGTTGATGCGGACTGGATCGAGAACCGTTTTGCCCTCATACTGCACGTTGAAGCGCTTGGTCCGTACTTCACTGCCGCGAGATTCCCGAAACACCAGCAGCTCCACGTTCAGGACGTGTCCGGTGTTGTCTACTCCCACCATGTATGTCATAGGCTTGTGCTTGCCGATGGTGTTCTGTATAAGGGCATAGCCGTCAATCTTTGCGCCGGTCTCACCGATGAAGACTTCAAAGCCATTTTCTGGGAATTTCCAGCCGATACGCTCCTCAATGACCAGCTTCTTGTCCGTGGATACTCTCAGAAGATCCTTTGTGATGCGCTCGGACTTTGGAAACATCAGTTTGAGCGCCTCTTCCTCGGTGAGATAGACTTCGGCCATCGACAGCTCTTGTTCCGTCAGATAGCGCTTGAGGTCACTGTCCCACACTCGTTCAGCCCTGACGATGGCCGGGGACATGACGAAAGAAAAGGCCAGTGAAACAGC
>DATIQH010000204.1:0-2991 GCA_035471155.1 Nitrospiraceae bacterium
CCTCTACCCCATAACCGCACTCCCATGATGATGTATCATCAACCACTCATCCCCAATCCGCTCGAAAATATTCGTGGCTAACACCTGTGCCTGTTGCGGCTCGTCAGCTTGATGGGTGGTGATGTTCTCCACGCAAACGACCCAGGCCATATCGCCCGCCACCTGCACCGTCACGTCGGTCAGCTCGAACGTCATGGAAAATGTGTTGTTGAAGATCAGAACCCAGGAGTCGCGGACCGCAGGCCAATCCGACCGCAATGTCCAGCCGGGATGGATGCAGGTCACATATTCTTGATGCGCCCAGACCTTATCCATCTCGTTGATATCGAGCTTGCCGAACGCGGCATAAAATGCATGGTTCGCTTTGTTCACTTCTTCAATGCGCTGTTCCAGCATACACGACTCCTTACGTGAAAATTGCGCCGTATCATACTGCAACCACGGAGAAGAGGGCGAGAGGAGAATGGAGAACGGAAACAGCCAGGCCATCCTTCTTGCTCGCAGAACGCCCACGATGAAACTGTGCTCGTCCCATGCGCACAGGGAAGGATAACCTGGTTATTCCCTTTTAGGGCAGGAAAAGCGGAACGGACTAGATCTGAGCAGGCTGCTCAAAAACCCCGCCAACACGGCCGCAGGCGAGTCGAAACCGGAGTCGTACCCTCTGGGGTACGTTGAGGATTTCGATGAGCCGAGAACGAAGCTGGCGGGTTTTTTCAGCAGCCGACTAGGTTATGAGGCGGGAGGTTTGCCAATCCACCACCCACACTCCAGCCAAGATCAGTCCAATACCAAGGATTTCGCTCGTGCCCACTGATTCATTCAACAGCATCGCAGACAGGACGACGGCAGCCACAGGCGTCAAATTCCCAAAAACAGACGCGCGCGACGGCCCAACACCCTTCACGCCATAGAGCCACGCCTGTTGCGCGATCGCTGTGGCGAACAAGACCAGATATCCCAGCGCCATCCAGTCAGCCGGGGCCACGGACCCGAGTCCCGCATCCAGCATCTTACGATCCATCCACAAGAGGGGAATCTGAATGACAGTCGCAACAAGCAGCGTCGCCCAATTGACGGTGAGGGGCGAGTGGCGCTCCATGATCTGCCGGCTGCCGATACTGTAGAGGGCCCAACTTACCACTCCGCCAAAAACCAGCAGGCTTCCGAGCAACGGCTGATCGCCCGCAACCTGGAACCCTGCCACAGAAACCAGTCCCACTCCCGCGAATGACAGGAGGCCCCCCAGCCACACAGCGCGCAGCGGAACATCCTGAATCAACATCGCTGAGAGCAGCGCCGTGACGACCGGACTCGATCCGATGATCACTCCGCCCACGGCCCCGCTCACATACTTGAGCCCCATGAGAATGAGCAGGTGATTGCCCAACACGCCCAGCCCGAGCAGCCCCAGCATCCGTACATCCGCCTTGGTCAGTTTGGCCAAGGCGCCTTCTTGCCACCACCATGTGGTCAGAAGAATCGCCAACCCGCCGATGTCTCTCAGTACTGAGGCTTCAACCGCTGAAAATCCGCTGAGGGCCAGCTTCTGAGCTACGATCGATCCGCCCCAGAGCACAGCGGCAGCGATGATCGCACCATAAGCCAGTCTGTTGGAGGGAGACGTCATGGGCTATTGGGATACAGTCGTTGGTCCTGGCGGTCAAGCGATTTATGTTCAAAGTTTAGGCCTGATGACCAAGACACCATCCCTGATGGTAACCAGCACCGCTGTGACGCGCGAGTCAGCTGCGACCATTCGATTCAGTTCTTGAATGACCGCCGTCTTCTCATCAGGCGCAGGCTGCTTCAACACGTCCCCGTCCCACAGGACGTTATCGATCAGCATCACCCCCTGCGGCGATAGCAAGTCCAGCGATCGCCGGTAGTAGTTCACATAGTTGAGTTTGTCGGCGTCGATGAAGATGAGATCGAACGGCCCTGTGAGATGTCGCATGGTATCGAGCGCCGGCCCCATGCGGATCTCGATCTTCTTACCAGTCGGCGATCGCGCAAAATACTTGCGCGCGAGAGCGGCTGCATCCTCATCGACTTCGCAGGTAAGCACCTTCCCATTCGCCGGTAATGTTTCTGCAAAACAGAGGGCGCTATAGCCCGTGAACATGCCGATCTCCAGCACGCTGGTGGCCTGCACCAGCTGCGTCATCATCTTCAGAAAGGCTCCTTCGAGCGGCCCCACGATCATCTGCGGAGCCTCCATGCGCCGCTGAGTCTCTTCCCGCAAGGCTCTACAGAGGTCCGACTCCGCCATGGAGTGGGCCTGGGCATAGGCCTCGATATCCGCAGCTACAAGTCTATTCACCGCTTCGTGCAATCATGGTTTGAAAACGAATAGGTTGTTGCGTACACTATTCAAAAGGATACGGATCGGCGCGATCATAGCATGATGGTTCCGAGAGGAAACACCCTAATATGAAGACCCTGAAGACGGTGGAAGCCTTGACGGCCAAACTCTTGGAGATCCAGCGCATCAACAGCGCGGCCTCGCTCCTCTCGTGGGATCAAGAAACGTACATGCCGGCTGGAGGAGGCGAGGCCCGCGCCGAACAGATTTCAACGCTCCAGGGCATCGCACACCAAAAGTTCATCTCGCCGGACATCGAACGGTTGCTCGTCTCCTGGATCGATCCGGGAACTGGTGAAATTCTGGACAGCCCCGGCGACTCCTGGGACGAGTCCTCTCGATCGTTGCTCCGCGAAGTGTGGCTCGATTATAGCCGAGCGAAAAAGCTCCCATCGGATTTCGTTATGAAGCTCAGCCGTGAATGTTCGCTGGCGCAGCAGGTGTGGGCCGAGGCAAAAGAAAACCAGTCTTTTTCGCAATTCCTCCCGAATCTCCGTACAGTCCTGTCGCTGAAACGAGAAGAGGCCGAGTACCTTGGCCACAAGGAGTCGCCGTACGATGCGCTACTCGATGTGTACGAGCCCGGCTCCACCATCGCGGCATTGCGCCCGCTATTCGCACAGATT
>DATIQH010000205.1:0-8652 GCA_035471155.1 Nitrospiraceae bacterium
CTATCGATAAGAATCGGTTTGCCAAACTCCTCAAGACGCCTCCTGACGCGCTCCAATAATCGGTCTGTGCGATAGTGCTCGTTTGTGATAGGTCTTGCCTAACGTGCCGTACCTTCTCCCCCCTCCAACCCGATCTCACAAGGTCACTGATACCTTCGGAAGAGATTCAACCTCTATCGTGCAACTGATGGCGCACTCGAGGGGATCATGAAAAGCGATGCGGCTATTCCCGTTTGGCTCGAAAGGCTTCGGTCAAGCGAGCTCTGACTGCGGGCGCAGGTGACGAAGATTTAGGGTTCTGATCTAGGGCTGGGGCGATCGAACGGCGCAGGACTTGTCGAACAGTGCGCAATTGGCCTCGGTATCGCGCGCAGGCTTCGCAGATCCAATAGTGGAGTTGGAGGTCGACCCTTGTCAACCAGGGTAGCGGTCGATCCATGGCTTGCGACGCCAAGTGGGTGACGTCTTTACAGGTCGGCGTAATCCGAGCCAGTACTGTGGTGATCATGTGGCGCTGAACCGTTCGATTTTTTCTCTCCTCACTCGTAAGACATCAAGGATTAGGTGAGGCGTCTTCCCCTCGCCCTCGCCGCAGGCGCTTGCCTCCCTTTCTCTGGGTCGGTTGAGGAGTAGTTTCCTTACGCTGCCGTACAACCACTCGCTTTACTGCGACTTTTTGCATATCGGGCTTGATGCCGAGATCTTCGATCAGAACCCGCAGGGATTCTGCAACCGACCAGGCTTGAGCGTAACAGCCACGCGGGGCATGGGGCGCTTCGGCGTCGAAAATCTCTGAGACTTGGCCAAGGCACGCTTCTTTTACATGCGCGTCGATTCCATCCAGGAACGAGCGCGCCTGCTTGAGTGCAGAGGCGTTCTTTCCATAAACCTTGATCCAGGCTGTCACAAACGAGCCCAATAGGAACGGCCAGACCGTGCCTTGGTGATAGGCGCTGTCTCGTTCCAACACACCGCCTTCATACCTGGCGCGATAACGACTGTCGGTGGGTGACAGCGTGCGAAGTCCTACCGGTGTTAGAAGTTGCTCTTTGACAAGGCGGAGTATCTGCTGCGCGCGGTCGTGCGGAACCAGTTCGTCGACCAGAGAAATGGCATAGAGTTGATTGGGACGGAGCGAGGCATCGTCCCCTTCAGGTCCATCGATCACATCGTAGAGATAGCCGCCTTGTTCGCACCAGAATCGTTTGCGGAAAGATACGACGGCCTTGCTACGATCACTCCGACACCGATCGGCATAGTCCGCTTCGCCGAATCCTCGCGCAAGGGCTTCACCGACCTCCAACGCTCGAACCCAGAGCGCTTGGATCTCCACCGGCTTTCCATGACGCGGTGTCACAACCCAATCCCCAACCTTCGCATCCATCCAGGTCAACTGCGCGCCAGGCACTCCACCCGTGATCAACCCATCCTCGTCCATACTGATCCCGTATCTGGTGCCCCGGCGGTAGCCGTCGAGAATCTGTTTCACGGCAGGCCAAGCGGTTTCACGTACCCGGACCTCGTCTCGTGACGCAGCGAGGTAGCGATCGATCGCGTGGATAAACCACAGCGACGCGTCGATCGTGTTGTATTCCGGCTGCTCGCCTATATCGGGGAAGCGATTCGGCACCATGCCTTCGGACACATGCGTCGAAAAAGATTCAATGACCTGCCACGCCACGTCCAATCGACCGGTGACGAGACAGAGGCCGGGCAACGAGATGCAGGTGTCGCGCCCCCAATCGGCAAACCAGGGATACCCGGCAATCACCGTTTGCTGTATCCCTCGCTCGGAGATGTACATGTCCGCAGCGCGCCAGAGTTCGCCGGCCAAAGAATCCGCGACTGGGGCGGCTTGTCGAACTGTATCTCGACGAGACTTCTCCTGCTTCATAAGGGCTGCGACATCAAGCCGGTCGATGGTCTCGCTGGTGAAGGCCAAGGTCTTGGCCGATCCGGATTCAAGATCGAACGTGAGCTCACCGGGCGACCACCAATCTTCTTCAGCATCAAGCCCGCGTTGTCGTTCAATTGGGAATTGGATGTGTCGAAACCAATCTGGTTCATGGCGATACCCTCCTGAATGAAAGGCCCGCACCGGAGGCAGATCGGAGTAAGGCTGCCACAAGACCCTTCCACTCCCGACCTGAGCCTCTGTCGAGAGACTTCCGTTCTCGTGATGTGTCCCATGATAGTCGCGTCCGGTGAGTTTCGGCCTCACCAGCAACACGGCTCGTGATTTCGTTTTGCCGACCAGCTTCCATCGCACCAGCACAATATCTCGGCCATGGATCGACAGGATCTCCCGCTGGACCGTGACTCCATTGCAGTCGAAGATCCAGGTCGGCCAAGGGTCTGTTGAAAATTCCATACAGCGCTTGTAACCGGACGGATGGACGGTGCCTGGATACAGATTCGTTGAGAGGGGAATCGTCTGGCCGTCGATGTCGAGCCATTCTTCGAGGTGATTCACCAGAACAATCCGTTCGCTCGGCGGTTTACGCGCGGTCAATAAGAGTGCATGGTAGCGACGGGTGTTCGCCCCCGCGACCGTGCCGGAGGCAAATCCCCCTCTCCCGTTCGTCTCAAGCCATTCAAGACTCAAAGCCCGATCGAGATTCTGGCAGTCTGCTTTTTCGATGCGCATAAATCGTATCTCGACACTCGTATCTGGGCTTCGAATGTTTCGTGTTTTGAGTTACACGTTACGAGTTCGGAACCGTCGTAACACAAAACCCGCAACTCGAAACCGCCAAGGCTTCACGCATCACGCTTCACGTTTTTCACTCTCCGGATTGCTGAATCAACTTCGCCACCAAACCTGTCCATCCCGTCTGATGGCTTGCACCAATGCCGGCGCCGCTGTCGCCGTGGAAATATTCGTAGAAGAGGAGGTTGTCACGCCAATGAGGATCGTTCTGAATTCGACTCGTCCCGCCGAATACCGGACGTTCCCCCTCGGCATTCTGGAGAAAGATGTGCGTCAAACGGCGTGAGATCTCGGCTGCCACATGCCAGAGCGTCGATTGATGGCCCGATCCGGTCGGATACTCCACTTTATACTGATCGCCGAGAAAGTAGTGGAACTTTTGCAACGACTCGATCAGGAGATAGTTGACAGGAAACCAGATCGGCCCACGCCAATTTGAGTTGCCCCCGAACAGGCCTGTGCTGGATTCTGCCGGTTCGTAGTCCACCCGATGCTCCCGACCCATCACCGAAACGACATAGGGATGGTCCTTGTGATAGCGCGAGAGCGCGCGGATGCCGAAGGAAGATAGGAATTCCTCCTCGTCGAGCATATAGCGCAACACGGATTTCAGCCGATCGCGATTGACGAGGGAAAGAAAACGTCGCACGCCACCGTCGGAAGACTGTGTTTCCAAATGTTGCGCAAAGTCCGGTCGATTCTCGATGAACCACTGCATCCGGTGCTTGAACCGTGGCAGGCTATCGATCAGCTCGGAATCGAGCGTCTCCACGGCAAACAGGGGAATAAGCCCCACCATCGAACGAACCTTCATGTGTGTCGTCTCCCCGTTCGGCAGATGCAGCACGTCGTAGAAGAACCCGTCCTCGCGATCCCACAGTTCGATTTTTTCGCCGCCGATGTTGTTCATGGCGCGGCAGATGTAGACGAAGTGTTCGAAGAATTTGCTGGCGACGTCTTCGTAAGCCCGATTATCTCGGGCAAGTTCCAGTGAGATCGTCAGCATATTGAGACAGTACATGCCCATCCAACTGGTGGCATCGGATTGTTCAATGTGGCCGCCGGTCGGCAAGGGCGCGCTCCGGTCGAAGACCCCGATATTATCGAGGCCGAGGAAGCCGCCTTGGAAAATGTTTTTCCCCTCGGCATCCTTGCGATTGACCCACCAGGTAAAATTCAAGAGCAGTTTATGGAAAACCCGCTCTAAGAACACCCGATCTCCGACACCCTTTCGCTTCTTTTCAATCTTGTAGATGCGCCATGCAGCCCACGCATGAACCGGCGGATTCACGTCGCCAAGAGCCCACTCATAGGCAGGGATCTGTCCGTTCGGATGCATATACCACTCACGCAACATGAGCACGAGTTGCTCCTTGGCAAAGGTCGGATCGATGAGCGCGAGAGGGATACAGTGAAACGCGAGATCCCAAGCTGCATACCAGGGGTACTCCCACTTGTCCGGCATCGAAATCACGTCGGCGTTATAGAGGTGCGTCCAGTCCGAGTTTCGTCCACGGAGCCGTTCGGGCGGCGGCTCCGGCATGCTCGGATCGCCTTTGAGCCAGCGATTCACTTCATAGTGATAGAACTGCTTACTCCAGAGCAGTCCAGCGAAGGCTTGTCGCTGCACCCGGCGAGCATCTTCGGATGACACGCTGGGAGCCAGGGTGTCATAAAACTCGTCGGCTTCCCGGATGCGTTGCGTAAAGACGGCATCAAAGTCCTGCGCGGAAAATTCTTGAATCTGTTCCTCGTTGGTAAATCGAAGCTTGATCGTCCTCGTCGAGCCCGGTGCGAGTGTCAACGCATAGTGGGCCGCGGCTTTGGTGCCCAGATGATCCGGATTGACCGAATCCTTTTCTCCACGCACGACATAGTCGTGAAAGCTGTCCTTCACATACCGGGCGCCGTCTTGATCGCCATAGAGGCGGCGGCTGTTGGTTTCGTTTTCGGTGAAGAGCAGGGGCGGCTGGCCTTCGCAGAGAAGACGGCGCAGGCCGTAGTAATCATGGTGTGTCTCGATGACGCTCATCTGGTTCGTCGACTCTCCTTGCTTGAAGCGAGGACGTCGAATGTCTGATCCCCAGGACCATGTGTTGCGATACCAGATCGTCGGAAGCAGCGTGAGTTCGGCCTGATCGGGACCACGATTCACCACTTGGATACGGATGCACAGATCTTCCGGCGAGGCCTTGGCATACTCCACAAACACGTCGAAGTAGCGGTTCTCATCGAACACGCCGCTGTCGATCAATTCAAACTCAGGATCGTGACGCCCTCGGCGGCGATTTTCCTCGACCAGCTGGGTGTAAGGGAAAGCCGCTTGCGGGTACTTGTAGAGATATTTCATGTAGGAATGTGTCGGCGTCGAATCGAGGTAGTAGTAACATTCCTTCGCATCTTCGCCATGATTGCCTTCGTTGCCGGTGAGCCCGAAGATTCGTTCTTTCAAAATCGGGTCGCGCCCATTCCACAAGGCAAGGGCGAAACAGATCAATTGATGGCGATCGCAAATACCGCCGAGACCGTCCTCGTTCCAACGATAGGCGCGAGATCGTGCATGGTCATGGGGAAATGCCTCCCAGGCAGTCCCGTAAGGGCTATAGTCCTCGCGCACAGTTCCCCAAGCGCGCTCGCTCAGATAGGGCCCCCAACGTTTCCAATGGCGTTGACGTTGCGCCTCCTCTTCAAGACGCTGCTGTTCCGCCAAGTTCGGCAGCTGAGATGTGAAAGCGGTCTGACGATGAGAGGCCATAGAATTCCATCGATAGAAACGTGACACAACGAGAGTCGGCCTGCTGCGAAAAGCCTTACAGCAGGCTAGTATTGGGCAACGCCTGTAGTCAAGCGAAGACGATAGACTGATGAACTGTCCATGATGAACAAGGAAAGAAGACGATTAAGAACCGGCTGGCGAACGGGAATCCGGTCTTAGAGATTTGTCAATGAGATGATCGGCGAGCTGACTGATACGAGCGATACGGAATTTCTAAGAAGGCCTGGCGCCCTGGCGGCTCGCGGAACCCACGTGGTTCCGCTCCGCCAGTTCGCTAGGTGTCGTCAGATCCAACGGCTCTGAAGAGTTACTTGCCTTTGCCACTCTCCATCATTCTCCCATCCAGCATCACAATTTGACCTTCCTGCAACTGCATCTCTTTGCCGTCCTTCATCAACAGCTTGCCGTTCATCGTGACCCTCGTGCCGTTGGACATGGTTGTCTCGCGATCCATCCGGCCAATTTCTTTCCCTTCCGTCATTCTCACCATCTTGCCATCCTTCATCATGACGCCATCCTTTTCGAGGGCCATCGCGGGAACGGCAAGGAACGACACGGACAAGAAGAGCCCGACAACTGCGAGTGTGATGTTTCTAAAATTCATGGCTACAATAAACCTCCCTTTATATTAATGATTGATGTAAATGAACTCTCCCTGACAACGTGAAGCCTAGAGCGGCAGGGAGAACCGTGCCAGGCTTGGGCAGACTTGTGGCCAACCTCGTTGCCCACTGCCACTGTTCAGTAAGGTCAAGGTCGTGCCATCTTCGATGTGACTGGTTACATGAATATTTTTGTTGTTGGAGAGGCGATATGTGAATCGGTGAATCGGTAAGAAATAACCGTTGCGGCGAGGGATACAGACTGACAGATAGGACTCGACAGACATGTCTGCGCATCACAAATAGCCGCCCGCTTTATCCGCAACGGGCACGCTCATCGCGCGATGCGCGTGAAGTTTCCGGCGCGTTTCTTTAACTATCTTGACCCACTACAACGCGGCGACGACACCGCGAGGGCGCTGCATTATCGTCCAGTGGCTTGGAGGCTGTCAAGTGCACAGGCGGAAATGCTATAATGCGACGCAATCACTCATACCATGGAGCAGAGAGCATGTTTGTGCAACATATGGCCAAAACCGAGATGACCAGGTTTTGGCAGTTTATGTTTGATTACTGCAATGAGGAATATTCCTGCGTGCTCGGATGGGGCATGGCAGGAGTCATAGCATTCCTGGCAGTTGTTCTTGCCTTCGGGGCCCTAATCACGCGCGCCAACAAAAGAAGACAATAGAAGAGGCCTACTCCTGCCTATCAGCTGGTCAGCACCTTATCGTTAAACAATCCCTGCTTACCTACAGGTCAACGGCGAACACATATGACGTCACCGAGTGGAACCGACATTCAATTCGACGAAATCACTCCCCGCCTCAAAAAGAACAATTCCTTTTGAACGTAGAAGAAAAACGAAGACGTTACTGAACGATGTGGTGAGCCGGCTGGGACTCGAACCCAGGACCATCGCCTTAAAAGCTCTAAAAGATCAATAATATCAATGGCTTGAAATCGTGAAGGTTTCCCCGTTTTTTCTTTGCGAACAAGGACTTGGGACGATTCTATACATTCTATTGACTCTATAGAATTCGATCTATTGTGCAGAGTTTTAGCACAAATTTAGCACAGACGCATTACGTAACTCGTAAAACTATGGTAGGGTGTACATCGTGATCAGAAGTTTTCGGGACAAAAAGACGCAACTGTTCTTTGCAGGAGAGATGGTCAGAGAATTCTCCAGCTTCCGGAGAGTCGCTGAGCGTAAACTCACGATGCTCGATAGTGCATCGGACTTGAAAGACCTCCTGTCACCGGCAGGCAACCGACTGGAGAGGCTGAAGGGGGATCGAGCGGGACAGCACAGCATTAGAATTAACGATCAGTGGCGGATCTGTTTCGTATGGATGGCTGACGGTCCGCATGACGTGGAGATCACGGACTACCACTGAAGGGAGACGATGATGATGATGAAGAATGGAATGCGCCCGGTCCACCCGGGAGAAGTTCTCTTAGAGGAGTTTATGAAGCCTTCAGATCCTCCGATTAACCCCAATAGACTGGCCAGTGCCCTCAAAGTGCCGGCGAATCGGATCACGGCGATTATCAAGGGACAGCGAGGCATTACGGGGGATACCGCGGTACGTCTGGCTGCATTTTTCAATACGACTGCAGAATTCTGGATGAATCTCCAGAAAACGTATGAGCTCCGGCTCGCTGAAAGGGCGCTACCGATGAAGGTGAAGAAGCATATTGAAGAGCAAAGAAATGTGCTCGTCTCCGCTTGACAAAGGCAGTCGACGAAATTGGAGGTGATTATGGACATTCCCTTTCTGATTCGTCATTCCGATTTCTTGCTTCCTTGCAAGTCAGCCATGCGAAAACACCAACGCCAGCTTCAAGCCGGAGGTTCAATTAGCATAAGTCTTCCAGGGGGCGGTTATGATGGTCATGTCTTCGTTACACTTAAACCAAAAAATTCGATAACGTTCGGAACCAATTGGACGAATAACGCCCGAAGCCGGTTTCCCGCTCGGATAAAGGCCGCTGCCACAGCACTCAAGGGCTCAGGCTACGTTGGGAGATTCGAGATCACACATGCTGACGGCACGCTAAGCATCCGCCAGGCATAGGACGACAGCCGCTCATACAGTTCCTGAGTTACTGGGATAGAAGGGCACTTGTGCAATCGCTTTCAGGTGATATAGGTCGGATTGAGAAAGAGGATTTTTGTAGAGCTCATTAACAAGCCAAAGGCCGCTATTACAAATGTTCGCTTTCGGTGAGTGGAACCCCAGCCAATTATTGGAGTGGCCGCATTCTCTACACGATGATACAGTTGAAATAATTCTTGACTCCAACTCAAGCCGACTTGATCTGCTTTCAATGCGTAACGCAACGAAAGTGAAGTTCTTCCGAATGTATTTGCTCACCTGAGTTTCAATAATGTTGTGCCCCGGTAACATGTAGACAGGTCCTCTACGCGAGGAGGGACCCATGGATGCTGCAGTGAAACCTGTCCAGACTGGTCGGGGGCGACGGCGACGGTGGAGCGCCGAAGAGAAGTTGATCGTGCTGCAGGAGTGGCAGACGGGGATTCCGCTCGAGGAGATCTG
>DATIQH010000206.1:0-2872 GCA_035471155.1 Nitrospiraceae bacterium
GCCCACCACCACATGAATATGCGGGAAGGTCTCTTTGATCATCTTGCAAAAGGTCAGGCCAGCAAGCAGCTGCATCTGCGTGCCGATGGAGACCCCGACGACGTCCGGCTTATCCTTCGCCACCGCCGGCATGACGAGCTGATTGCAGAGGTCCCGATAGACGTTGACCTGCTCATCGTCCAAACAGGCCAGCACTTCTTTGGAGACGCCGGGGCGATAGCCCAAATTACTTTCCATCGGATAGAAGACAAGCGACGCGGGATAATAGGCTGCGGAAATGTAGGCCATCGCTTCACGGAAGGTGTTCAACGCGCCTTCCAGTATCTCGGCCTGGTAGAAGCGCTCGCCACGCACAATCCGCTTCGCATCTTCAGCCCGATCGGCCAGATCGAACACATCGACCGTATAGGCCTGCTCCACCACCGCCTTCTGATCCGCTTCCATCTCCGTCAGCGTCCCCGCCTTCTCCTTATCTTGGAGCGGCTTGAGCTGCATCCCCAACCGGGCCTTCACCCAGATCAGGAACTCCATGCTGAAGAAGTGATCCCACATCCCGATATTGATGTCGCGCTGGATGACTGTATGGCCCGCCTCCCGCAGTACGGCAGTCAAAGAGGGCAAGGCGAGATAAGGCGCCGTCGGCACCCATTCAGGCGGAAAGAGCAGCATGACCTTGCTGGTCTTCCGCGCCTCCGTGAGAGGAGGTAATGCATTGATCTGAATCAACTCACTCATCTCACATTTTCCCTGCTAGCGTCGGCGAGACTCCCTGAATCTTCGCCGCCTGATATTGCAGATCCGGCAGCTTTCCTAAACCAAATCTTGAAATATAGAGAAAGATGTATTCACGGATGAACAGACGGAGATCCCAGCCAGGGTTGTGATTCCGTTCGAATTCCTGGAACACCCGCTCCGCTTCTTCGATGCTCATCCCATCCTTCACCGTATAGTAGTAGTCGAGAGCCAAATCCCACTCGGGATTCTTATAGGCGGTCACGCCCCACTTCTCAGGATTCTTCGCCACCGGGTTATGCCGGCCAAGGTCGAACGTACCGAAGCCGAGCGAATGGACATGCTCTTTGTTCGCTTCGAGAAATTCAACCGACGACCAGGCATCTTCTCTTGTTTCGCCAGGGAAGCCAAAGAAGCCCATGCAGTGGTTCCAAATGCCCGCATCGGCCGAGAGCTGCAAATGCTTCGTAATCACGTCCGTCGTCGTGGCCTTGTCCATCAGCTTCAACACCCGCTCGTTCCCCGACTCGTAGCCGAAGTGGAGATAGCGGCAGCCCGAGTCCTTCGCATCCTGCCAGACTTGATCGTCCAGCAGGCTCTTCTCAAACCGCATGTGCGTGGTCCAGACGATGCCCATTTGGCTGTCGATCAGCCCACGCGACAGCTTTCGAAAGAGCGCGGGCGGATACGACTCGTCGGTGAAATGGAAATGCCTGGCGCCGTACTTGTCACGGAGATACGTGATGTCGGCCAGTATGTCCTGAATCTTCTTCGTCCGGTAGCCGGCCGTATAGCCCTCGCCATGGTCGCAGAACTCACAGCGGCCCCAATAGCAGCCTCTCGTCGCCAGGTAGGGCAGGATTTTCGTCGGGACAAAATATTTCTCCAGCGGCAAACCATCGAAATCCGGTGGCGGCAGGGTCGCCATATCTTCCGCGAAGCTCGTCTGCGAGACATGCACGCCAGTTTCGTCCTTATAGATGGTGTTGGGTACGTCAGCGAGACCCCGCTTCGCCCCCACCGCAGACACCAGCTGGACAAAGGCCGTCTCCCCTTCATAGACCACTGCACTATCGAAGTATTGAAACAGCGGCGACTGAGGCAAGACATCGCGCAGGCGCGTCACGGTATTGCCGCCGATCGTCACGTGAATGTGGGGGAAGTGCTGCTTGATGAGGGCACAGAAGGTCATGGAGGAGAACATCTGCTGCTGGAGCACAATCGAGATGCCGACCACGTCCGGCTGCTCTTGCTCGATGACCGGCTTCACCAGATGTTCGAAAACATCTCGGTACACGTTGACCTGGGTATCGTTGACTGCATCCATTACTTCCGAAGAGACGAACACTTTGTACGAAAGATCGGTCTCCATCGGCGGCATGCAGATCCGCGCAGGAAAATAGACCATCGAGATCACCGACGTGACCTCACGGAATACATGAATCGCCCACTCTAACTTATCGATTTCATAGAATACTTCTCCGCGAATGATCGCCTTCGCCTTCTCCGCCTTCTTGATCAGTTCATCGATCCGCTGTCTGGTCAGATCGCAGAGGGATAGCTGCAGATCCATCTCCTCGGCGTTCAAATCGCGCTTCTTCGACAGTTTGCGGAGCCGGTCGAGCTGCTGCGGTACCCGGCGCAGGACTTTCTTCAAGAAGTCCTCACTGAAGTACCAGTCGTACATCTCGAGGTTAATGTCTTTTTGGATGACGGTATGGCCGGCTTGACGGAGGACGGCGGTGAGGGAGGGAAGGCTCAAATAGGGTTCGGAGGGGAACCAGTCCGGCGGGTAGATGAGCAGCACTTTCATCTTCCGGCCGCTGGTGGCTTTGGAGGCTTCACGATGGAGCATGATCAGCTCCTTTGAAGCCCGCTCGCCCTTCGTATACTCAATCCGCATTCAGACTCGTCCTTTGCGCTACGCGGATGACAAGAAACTGTCAGAAAGCCAAGGGGTTATAAGGAATTTGTATTGTACGGGGGGTGGAGATTCAGAAGCAAGAGTAAGAGGGAGCAGCCAGACGGTCCTTCTTGCTCGCAGAGGCCCCACGATGAAACCCAGAGGATCATCTGGTCAAACAGTTCGCGATTGCGGACGTAGGCGGGGCGGACCGCCCGGGAAAACAGCGCGGTCACC
>DATIQH010000207.1:0-3751 GCA_035471155.1 Nitrospiraceae bacterium
CCTCACGCCTCAGAAAAACAACCGGGTAAGATTTCAGAATGACCTCAACCGGCCTCATATCATGCGACCCTCCCCCATACGATGCGGGAGGGTCGCGGGATATGACGAGTGGTGATGAAAATACGAGCGAAGAAGCTAATAGCAGAGACTCTTAACTCTTCGCGCACCGGAACCCGTTGAGCCCCTGGTCTGTCGGCGAAATAAGGCTCCGATTCGAGGAGCGCATGGCCCGAGGATTGCTGTTCCAGGCACCGCCGCGGACCGCCCTGGTCCCGCCCGTCGCCGGTCCTGTCGGATTCTTCGACGGGCTGACCTTATAATAGTTATAGTCGTACAAATCACTGACCCACTCCCAGACATTCCCAGCCATATCATAGATGCCATAGGGACTCTTGCCCGCTTCGAACGAGCCCACCGGCGCCAACACCGCGTGATTGTTCCACTCCGGTTTCCCAAAATTCGCATGAAGCGGCGTCGGGGGATCGTTGCCCCAGGGATAGAGACGGCCATCCGTTCCCCGCGCCGCTTTCTCCCACTCCGCCTCTGTCGGCAGCCGCTTGCCGACCCATTTGCAGTAGATGGACGCTTCCGTCGAATCTACATTGGCTACCGGACGCTTTTGATGCGCCGTTTGATTCATCGTCTTCCAATCCGAAGGCGGATCGATCCCTTTCGCCTGCAGAAATGCCGCGTACTGCCCCACCGTCACTTCATAGACATCCATGGAAAAAGTATCCACATAGACCTTGTGCTCCGGTTTCTCGTCTGAATCGCCCGCCGCGCTTCCCATCGTGAACTCTCCCGCCGGCACCACCACCATCGTCCCCTCCGGCGGTTTTGCCTCAGCAGGCGTCTCCTGACTCGGTTTCTGCCCTGCGGGTAATTCTTTAGCCCCCTTCTCAACGGGTGGAGCGGCCATCGCCGGAGAAACCGTGAGCCCAAGCAACGCGACCAGTACCACTATCCATCTCATGAACCGCCTCCACTTTTTGTTAAGGAAAATCGCGCCACCCCGTCTATGACCCAATGGGCGGGAACTATAAAGCCTTGCCCCTCAAAAAAACAACCGAGACAGGCCACATATCTATTCTGTATAGCTGGATTCTGAAAAATCCTCCAGCATTCGAAAATCGGTATGTGTAAGAGGTGAAATAACGAATCAATTTACAGAGCGATTGCGGCCCATGCCTTCACGATGATCCACAAGACCGCAGTAATGCCGAGCAGCAGAAGCACGACGGTCCCACCGATGATGCCAGCCACATACAGCCTGGCCTGTTGCGTCTCTCGATAGGGTTGCGTCGAAGCCCGCCGCAGTAGTTCTGCGTTCCTTGCGTGGCTCCGGAACCAAATGGAAAAGAGATCGCCGACAATAGGGATGGCGCCGACCGTTCCATTGATGAGGAGGTTCAGGCTCATCCGTGTGATGACTATCCGAGGCACCTGAAGTCGCGCAGCCAATATCAGGATAACGGTCCCGATAAGATTGGCCAGCATGTCACCGATTCCGGGAATCAGCCCGAGCAACGGATCGAGTCCCACATAGAAGGGTGTGCCGGGAATTTTGACGGTCGTATCCAGAATCTTGGCCAAGAATTCGGCCGTCGCCAGCAGGGCTTTTCGTTGAGGATCAGACGATGGAGATTCTGGGGGAACATGTAGGGTCTGGTCAGCCACGATATGACTGAGCGGCATGTTCTTTGTGCCAGCAGCGATCCATGACGACGAGCAGGCCAGATTCCCTCGCACGAACGGCTGCCTGTTCACTTATAACCCCTTCTTGCATCCAGACAGCTTTGGCGCCACGAGCAATGGCGTCTTCAACGATAGGAAACATGTCTTCCGACTTTCTGAAGATATTCACAAGATCGATTGTGTCGGGCACGGTAGCGAGCGATGGATAGGCCGGCTCACCAAGAACATTCTTCTCGTTCGGATTCACCGGGATGACCCGATAGCCTTGACTCTTCATATAAGACGCCACACGATACGACGGCCGCGCCGGATTCGACGACAATCCCACCACAGCGATCGTGCGGCAATCCTTGAGGATTCGTGTGACCGTATTGTCATCTGCGTAGCTCATAAGAGTGAACAGTATCATGAGATAAACTGGAGAACAATTCAGAGTGAGCACCAACAGTCTCTAGGGTGGTCAAAAAGATTTCCAGCAAGGCCGCAGCGAGCGAAGATCCGAGGCGTACCCTTGGGGTACGTTGAGGATCTAAGCGATGCGAGAACGAAGCTGGGGATCTTTTTCAACACCCGATCCTGAAAGGATTCGCCCCTTGACGACATGACTAAGATAAGTCATATCACCGTGGCCTGCTTGGCCTGGTGCAACACCCTACGATGGAGGTTGCTATGTTTGCACGGTCGATTCACTCCAGTCGCATCCTCGTGATGCGGTTGATCCTCGTTTCATTCCTGCTGTTCCCCTGGCCTGTTCTGGCAGACGAAGGGGTGGCACTTCCCCTTTCGAAGATCGTGCTCTATTCCAGCGGCGTGGGGTATTTTCAACATGATGGGTCCCTCAACAATCGCGCACAACTCGATCTCCGCTTCAACGTTTCCCAGATCAACGATATGCTGAAAAGTCTGGTTGTGCAAGATTTTGGCGGCGGCAAGGTCTCGACTATCACCTACGGTTCGCACGATCCTGTCACGAAAACACTTGGAAACTTCGGCGTCAATCTGAACGGCAACCCGACCCTGGGGCAGATTTTGACTCAAGTCCGCGGGGAATCGGTCGAGGTCGCTGCGCCTAATCCCATCGCCGGCACGTTACTGGGAGTGGAAAAGAAAGCGGAGTCCGTCGGCGAGGGCTCGCAGCGCCGCGTCATCGAGCAGGAATATATCACGCTCCTGACAGAAGACGGGCTTCGCTCACTTTCGCTGGCGAACGTGCAGCGCATCAAATTGACCAATCCTGCGCTGAATGCCGAGCTGCACCAGGCGTTGGCCGCGCTCGCGGCGAATCACGACGCCCAGAAGAAAACGGTCTCGATTACCTTCGACGGCACCGGGAACCGACGGGCCCGTGTCGCGTATCTCACGGAAACTCCCGTCTGGAAGACCTCCTATCGACTCGTCTTGGACGAAGACAAATCGCCCTATCTGCAAGGCTGGGCCATTGTGGAGAATCAGACCCCACAGGACTGGCGCAACGTCACACTCTCGCTTGTTTCAGGACGGCCTATTTCTTTCACGATGGATCTGTATCAACCGCTCTATAATCCACGTCCGGTTGTCCAACCGGAGCTCTATGCCAATCTCAGACCTCAGACGTACGGCGACGCCATGGATGAACTCAAAGCGGCGGCTTCTCCCTCACCAGCCCGCAGCGACATGAAGAAAGAGCGCTTGCTCGGCAAGTTGGCTCAAGGTTTTGCATGTATCCTTCACCTGGTCCGGCGACACCGCGGGGCAGGGCTGGGGCATCGACGAAAGCCGCGGCGGCATGAAGGCCTACGCCACCATGCTCAACCACCAGCCCGACTTCTTCATCCATTGCGGCGACACCGTCTATGCCGACGGTCCGTTGCAGGCCGAGGTCGACCTGCCCGACGGCACCAAGTGGAAGAACCTGATGATCGACGAGAAGGCCAAGGTCGCCGAGACCCTGGCCGAGTATCGCGGCCAGTACAAATACAACCTGATGGACAAGCACGTGCTCGCCTTCAACGCCCAGGTGCCGATGCTGGCGCAGTGGGACGACCACGAGGTCACCAACAACTGGTCGGATTCCAAG
>DATIQH010000208.1:0-2571 GCA_035471155.1 Nitrospiraceae bacterium
GGGAGGGGAGACCCTACGAGTCACTGTTCCTGCCGGTACGCAAAGCGGGACAGCGTTGCGGCTCAGCGGAAAGGGGATGCCACGTCTTGGGGGCAAGGGGAAGGGTGATTTGTTTGTAGTCACGGAGGTCCGCACCCCGACCAACCTCACACCTCGGCAGCGGAAATTGCTGGAAGAGTTCGCCAATCCGGAGGCCGAAAGACCTGAAGAAGGTTGAGTCTCCAGCCAGCAGGTTCCCAGGCAGAATGGCAGCTCGATGGTCCGCACATCTTGGACAACAAGAAAAGCGCGGACAGGATGCTCAAAAAGTCCGTCCAGCAAGTCCGCAGCGAGTGAAGGGCCGAGGAGGTACAAACCGCACTTCGTGTGGGCCGTTCGCCCATAGAATAGATCTCGGCGAACGGAAAAACCCCTTCAGCCATTCCCATGTAGAGGATCTGAACGATGTGAGAACGACGCTGGCGGATTTTTTCAGCATCTTGCCAGACAAAAAGGAATCTATCATGACAAACCAGGGTCAAGTCCTCACAGCGGTCCGTGCAGCATTCGAGAGGGAACCGCGTATCAACCTGCACAAATATCCCGTTCGTATGGACTTCAGCGACGGCGTGCTCACGCTGGAGGGTGAGGCGGAGCATGTGGCGGCGAAGAAACTATCCCTGGAACTCGCGATTGCTGTTCCCGGAGTCACAGGCATCGTGGATCGACTGCACGTGACGCCTTCCACCCACATGGGCGATGGAGCAATCCTGGACGCCGTGCGTGATGCCTTGCTGTATGCGCCAGGCCTGCAGAATTGTACGATTCAGCTGAAACGCAAAGGGACCTGGGAAACCGTGAGAGAAGCGACCGTGATGCCACACGGGGTGATTCAAGTGTCCGTCACAGATGGGGTCGTGCTCCTGGACGATCATGTCACCAGCCTCATCCAGAAACGGCTGGCCGGCGTGCTGGCCTGGTGGGTCCCAGGGAGTCGAGACGTCGTCAATGGCATGGAGGTCGTTCCGTTGCAGGAAGATTCCGATGAGGAAATTGCGAAAGCCGTGCGCCTCGTGTTGGGAAAAGATCCCTTCGTCAATGCCGAACGTATTCGTGTGACGGTGAAGCAGGCGGTGGTCACGTTGGAAGGAGACGCACCCTCTGTGCCGCAGAAGGAGATGGCCGAGTTCGATGCCTGGTATGTCTACGGGGTCGACAAGGTCGATAATCGCCTGGAGATTCGTCCGTGAGAGGCGTGAGGCCACGGAACGTCGCCGGCGGTTTATTTCACATCCTGTAAGAGGCAACGAGGGTCCGTGCCGCGCTGGGTGCAATTATGTCTGATGAAGCGTTTGGACTGGTGCTCGCGTCTGTCGTGGCCGGAGTGCTCTGGTGGATCTTCTGGCGAAAAGGAAAGTCCGATTAGTGGAAGCCTCGTCAAGATTCGTCCGATTGCCCCTCCTTGCCGCAGCAACATTCTGACACTGTGGAAATCTCCCTCAGTTGGCCTCAATAAATAAATCACGCTGTGTGCCGTCGGCGATTCAACTTTTTGACAATTCAGGCGGTCTCGTTTCTCCATTTTGAAGACGGCTTGGGCACCCGTCTTGCTCAATTACCACAAGAGACTACTTATGGAAGGATTCAATGAAGGCTCTTGCTGTAATCGGGGCGAGTCTGTTGCTGGTGGCATGCGCCGGGGTCCCCATCGTTCCCCCAGACCTTGAAGACAAGATTGATAAGGAGGCCTCGTTCTCACAAGTGAAAGCGTCTCCGCTCTCGTACACAGGCCGTCTGATCGTGGTCGGTGGAGTGGTCTTGACGGCTAGACCGTCGAAACAGGACGGGACGAGGATCGAAATCCTTGAGTTGCCCCTGGATCATGACTATGAACCGAGAGGTCGCTTGACCGACTCGCGAGGGCGTTTCCTCGCCTTCCACAAGGAGTTCCTCGATCCGGCGACGATCCCGATGGGAACACGCATGACAGTGGTTGGCGAAGTAACCGGCTCGCTCACCTTGCCGGTGGACGAGATTGATTATGTCTATCCCACGTTGGCCATCAAGGCTGTGACCGTCTGGCCTCCCAAAGTTCCCGCGTGGTGGGGCCGTCCGTATCCATACTTCGGCGCCTACTGGGGCCCCTATTGGGGGCCGCCATATTGGATTCCGTAGCGGGGGTGTCACCATGATTTCTCGTAATGAGTTCGCTCTCTTTCGAGATCGTCACGATGCAGGCCAACGGTTGGCCCAGAAGCTTCTTCACTACAAGGTAGCGGAGAATGCGATGGTCATTGCGTTGCCGCGCGGCGGGGTGGTGGTGGGCTACGACATCAGCCTGACGTTGCGACTTCCATTGGACGTATTCATCACGCGGAAGTTGAGAACTCCTTCGAATCTCGAACTCGCAATGGGCGCGTTAGCCGAAACAGGTTACCGGCATATGAATGAGGATGTAATCCGGGAGTATCACATAAGCAAGGCCGAAGTGGACGAGGAGATTCTCCGTCAGGAAAGCGAAATCCGCCGGAGAATTGAACGGTATCGTAGTGGACGAGCGCTTCCCTCGCTGAAAGGGCAGACGGTCATCCT
>DATIQH010000209.1:0-2151 GCA_035471155.1 Nitrospiraceae bacterium
CCCGAGGTCCGCCTGAACAGTTTCCATTTCCGCTCGATGACCGTAAAGAGCTGGTTAGGCTCCCCGATCGTTTCGGACAAACCCAGAAGCAGAATACCGTTCGGCTTCAAGGCGTAGTGGAACAGCGGCAGCAGTTTATGTTGCGTCGTCGTGTCCAGATAGATCAGGAGATTGCGGCAGGACACAAGGTCCAGTTTCGTAAATGGTGCATCGGTCAGTACGTTGTGCGTGGCAAACACCACCAGATCACGAATGTCCTTCTTGATTCGATAACTGCTGTCTTCCTTGGTAAAGAACCGCTGCAGGCGTGCCGGCGTGATGTCCTCAGCGATGCCGACCGGATAGAGGCCGGTGCGCGCCGTTTCAATGGCACGATGGTCCAGGTCCGACGCAAAAATCTGTACTCTGAGCCGGAGCTTCTTCTGTGTCAGATATTCCTGCAACAAGATCGCGAGCGAATAGGCTTCCTCCCCGGTGGAACAGCCGGGGACCCACACCCGCAGGGTCGCGCCCTCGGGCTTGCCTTCCACGAGCGATGGCAATCCTTTGTGGGCGAGGGCTTCGAAGGCCTGCGGGTCGCGAAAGAAACTGGTGACCCCGATGAGCAACTCTTGGAACAAGGCGTCGAGTTCATGCGGATTCGCCAACACGAATCGGAGGTACTGTTGCAGGGTCTCGATCTGGTGCACGTGCATCCGGCGTTCGATGCGCCGGTGAATCGTGTTTCCCTTATAGGACGTAAAATCGTTTCCAGTCCGATCGCGCAAGAGAACGAAGATTTTTTGGAGCGTTTGGGTCGCATCATGTTCAGGAAGAGGCAGCGCCGGCCTCGTGAGGTTTCGCGCGTACGCGAGCAACGACTCCGACATCTGGTTCGCGGGGTGGACCACATCGACCACTCCGGCGGCAATGGCGCTACGCGGCATGCCCTGATACTTGGCTGACTGCGGCTCCTGCACGATCGTCATACCGGACTCGGCCTTGATCGCTCTCAACCCCAGGGTGCCGTCGGTCCCAGTCCCGGACAAGATAATACCGATGGCTCCCTCCTTTCGGTCTTCCGCCAACGAACGGAGGAAATAATCGATGGGCAGCGGCACCCGCTCCTGCGAGGGGGGCTCCATGAGGTGCAGGGTGCCGTGAAGGATCGCCAGATTGGTACCTCCCGGCGCCAGGTAAACGCGATCGGGCTCCACCTCCATTCCGTCCGTGGCCTCCACCACCGGCATCGCCGTGCATCTACTGAGCAGGCTCGGCAAGAGACTGACATGGCCCGCGTGCTGATGCGACACCACCACGAACGCCATCCCGTTGCTGGGAGGCATGTGGTGGAAGAACTCTTCCATGGCTTCCAGCCCGCCGGCGGAGGCGCCGATTCCGACAATAAGAAAACCCGGCGATGGAACGGGCGTGGCTTTCACAGGCTGCCGCTTGAGATTCTTGTTTTTGGCGCCGCGGGTGGCAGTCGCTATTCTTCCAGGCGTCTTTCGTGCCGCGGCCACAGGATCTCCTCCTCGACATCACAGAGACCGCGGGATCGAGAATTCGTCGACCGCGGCTGAACGGCTGATTAAGAGCCAGAGTCTATGCCTTTTCCCCATACCAGACAAGGAGTGCATCCGCTGCTAGTAAGATTTTCTTCCGTGCCTAGGTTTATCACTAGTTTTCCTACGCAAGCGCTTTCTTCTAGGTTCCGAACCTTCAATGTGAGTCTACCTAGCATTCACATAATACATGTGTATTGCATGGTGGGACCGGCTCAACCGGGAAGGCACTGTCACCCTCCATCGTCCAGTCTCGTGAAATATAGCCCCTTATTCGCACTGCATCAGTCCGCCGATGCGCGCCACGTGCTGCGCGTGACAAGCGAGAAAGGCGGCCCGTCTGGCTGGCTATTACGCCGAGACGCTTTCTCATGTTACCAGGCATACGAACAATTAGCTGTACGAACCATATGGGTCCTGGCGGCTAGTAACTTGTTCCGGTGAAACTAGGAAGCGTCCTAGTTCCACAAATGGCTATCGGTTTGTATAACTATCTAGCATTGATCAGGCTCAGCACATTGCCGCGTTGCCGTTCCCTGTCTCTCAGATAGATGGAAAATGAAAGAAGTGGCATATGGTTCATCACAATCTGTGCGCTCAGACAACT
>DATIQH010000210.1:0-1825 GCA_035471155.1 Nitrospiraceae bacterium
AGTGTCTTTGACCGATACAACATTGTAAATGAAGCAGATCTGAAGGGGGCCGCAAACCAGTTAAAGGAGTACTACGAAGCCGAAAAGGTTACACTTTCGGTTACACTGGAGGAACTCAGTGGGCAAAGGAGCAGTCTTGTAAACCCAGAACCAGTTGAAACCTTGGCTGGATTTGTGGAGCCGGCGATCCGGATTGAACGGACGACCTGCGGTTTACGAAACCGCTGCTCTACCAACTGAGCTACGCCGGCTAGGAGCAGATAATCTGAGTGGGCACGGACGCTCGAAAAGATCGGCCATGATACAGACCGGGCTTTGGGCCTGTCAATGAATCCATTCTGTGCAGCAAGGATGTGATTGGAATGCGCGTTCCTGAAATCCTGATTACTTGAACTGGGCCATTGGCTGTAACCTGACCACCGCCCCCTGGCCTGATCCAGGTAGGCAGAGGGGCTCCTGTTTGTTGCCATACTCCTCCTGGGCCATCTTCAACACTTGCCACTTGGTGTACGCACAGAGTTCGCCGGCGAGGATCATGCCGTTCTTGTCAAGATCGGCTGAGCCGCCAAACCCTTTCAAGAGGTGATAGGTAAACAGTCCATGCTGCCCGGAATCGTATGCGTGTGCCTGTTGGATTGCGCGATTCCCGATCATCCACATAATCTTTTCTTTCTTGTCGCCCTCTTGCCCCCACGAAGGAGCGATCATTCCACTACCCTCCTTCCCCGGCGCCAGATCGAGCGAGAGGTCGAGCATCACGACGGCCTGCTGAATCGGTAGTTTCGCCAAGGATTCCTGCAGCCGGCGAAGCGAGTAGAGACGTGCGCCTGAGGCGGTCGTACTGTCGAACAGCATGATCGACACGGCGCCGGTCACAGGCTCAACCACTCCCCGTCCCATGATCGAGACATAGACGACGGTGGCGGGATATACCTGCTCAGGCAACCACTCTTCTAACACCTCGACTAGATCGCTCTTCAGGGCGTGGGTGTCCACGAGAACGCGCACACGCTCGTCAGGAATCCCTCCAATCGATTTGAGATACGCGGCCATGACCTCCGCATCTCGCGCGGCGTACTTGACGCCGGCAATGCCGCTCTCTCGAAATCGCCCCACACCGATGACGATGCCTACAGCCTTTGGCTGTTTGAGTAGGCCTGTCCGTTTTGGAAGCTGATCGACATCGACCGGCGTTGCGGTTTCCACCGTTGACGCAGGTTTCATCACCACCAGAAACTTCTTGGCGGACGATAGCCGAACTAAGGGAGACTTGGCACGCAAAATCAGCGTCAACTCCTCCTGTGCGGAGGTATTAATCGTACCGACCTTGCCGTCCAATGTCACATGTTTTACCTCGCCAGGTTTCAGATCGCCGATGGAAACCACGCCGGGAATCTGTTTGGTCAAGATTGGCGTGGCAGCCACCAACAATTCGACAGCTTGTGCAGTACCAGGCCCTTCGTTTTTGACTTCAATTTCGATCGCGATGGCTTCACCACTGTGGAACACTTGATCGCGATTTTCGTCACGGACGATGGCTCGGAATATCACCGTCGCAGGCTGATCAACGGGAATCGATACCGATGCGGCTGCCGACGACGGCAATGAGACAGCTTGGGAGCCGCCGGCCTTGCGCGCTTGAGCCGCATCGATAACTTTGGTCGATGTCCCGAGTTGTGTGGCCATCCCATCCGTTACGAGGTCCATCGCTTCGTACGCAATCGTATCAAGCCCCTTCACGTCACACGAAGCCTCAGTGACCTCGACCTCTCCACGGCCGATGCTCTGAAGCTTCTTACTGTACAGGACTGCCCCATCGGCGGCC
>DATIQH010000211.1:0-4645 GCA_035471155.1 Nitrospiraceae bacterium
TGAAACCTTCAACCGTTGTGCGGCCTGCGACTAATTAAGCGCCTCTCTTTTCGAGCCTGAATCAAAGGACGCTTCTCGATCTTTTCGCTTCCGCACGGTCCCGTAGAGGGCGACCGCTGCGCGAGTTATTTAGTTAGGAACGAGATGCAAGCGTGCGGGCTGAAAGAAGGATCGTCAGACGACTGTGGAGTGCGGTGAGATCGTCGAGCAATTCGATCTTGACCTCACGAAGGCGATCTTCAATGGCGCGAGCACCTTGGCCACCCGCGGCAACAGACCAGCGAGTAGCCAACGACTCAAGTTCCTTGAGTTGCTGGAGCACAACGGCTTCGGGTTTTATATCAGTAAGAGAGAGCAGCACAAGATCGGGCTTGATCGTCTCGCAGAAGGTCACGAGGTCTGAGCTGGGAAGGTCAGGACCGAGATAATACACGTGGCAACCTCTGGCGGCTGCGATGTAGGCCACGGCTTGAGCGCCAATCTCATGTGTTTCCCCTTCGGGACAGGCGATGAGGATTCGTGGGCCGAACTCATTCACCGGAAGTTGATTCATGACCGAAAACAACTTCTGTTGGATAATCTTCGTCACATAGTGTTCGACGGCAACATTCAATAGACCTTCGTGCCACAGCTCGCCGACACGTCGTTGCAGTGGGAGCAAAATCCGATGGACGGCTTCTTCAAACGGAATGACCGCCACTGCGCCGTTGAGTCTTCGCTCGAATCCTGCCTTGTCGAGCGGATCAAGCGATCCCACTAAATCGTCTATCAGTCGCTCATGTGGCTTCTGTTCCTCTGCAGAAACCGGAGTCGCGACACGCATCCGTGCGATAAGCGGATCATGTCCTTCCGCTGCAAGCGCACCAATCGTTGCCCCTTGTTCCATCTGGGCCTTCACAAAACGGAGGAGCGCCACCTCTTCGTCACTATATTCCCGATAGCGATTGGAGCTTCGTGAAGGTTTGACAAGCCCATACCGCCTTTCCCAGACGCGAATGACGTCCTTCGACAGGCCCGTAAGTTTTGCAACCCTATGAATTCTATGAGTATTCATATTTACCAATTCATTTTATTATAATGTCCAATGTTTGTCAAATATTTGTTTCATTAACACTTGACACATTGGACAAAATGGTTTATACATTGGACATACTTAGTGCAAACAGTGAACGCATGAATATGGAGGCAATTATGGCAAGAGCGTTTACGGAGGAAACAAGAGCTGAACAACAGGGGAATCACACAGTCACTTCCGCAATCACACACAAATCGGCCTGCGTCAGATGCGGTGGGCTCATGGTGACCGACTTCTCCATGGATTTACTGTTCTGTATCGGTGAGACGGAGTTTGCCGCTCAGCGCTGTGTGCAATGTGGCGAGATCGTCGACCCCGTCATTCTGCGCAATCGGAGAGTCATGCATGAGCCGATGACAACTGAGCTTCCAAGGAGAATGTTGCCGGCCAATTGTGTGACGAAATGTCGATAGAGGTGCGTTCAACCAACCAGGGTCGCCCTGGTGTTCCTAAACAAGGGGGGTGTCTCATGCGGAGTCAAACAGTGCTTCGGGTCGGATTGGGGATCGCGTTGATGGTAGGCACCGTTTCCGTCGCAACAGCGGCGGACATGGTGCTGATCCCAAAGGGCGAGTTCACCATGGGGAGCAACGAACATTCAGATGAAGCCAAACACCAGGTCGTGCTTGATGCTTATCTGATCGACAAATTTGAAACGTCGAACACACGGTACAAAGAATTTATGAAAGCCACTGGTCACCCGGCACCAGCTTATTGGGACGACCCTCGGCTCAACAAAGCCACCCTACCGGTGGTCGGCGTGAGTTGGACTGACGCGAGCACGTTTTGCAAGTGGGATGGCAAACGGCTTCCAACGGAAGCGGAATGGGAGCGAGCCGCCAAGGGTCCGCAAGGCGACAATCATTATCCATGGGGCCATACGCTCGACCCGAAGAAAGCCAACTATGGGCAGAATGTGGGCCGAACCATGCCGGTGGATTCCTACCCAGAAGGGATCAGCGGGTTTGGAGTCTACAACATGGCGGGGAACGTGTTCGAATGGGTCCAGGATTGGTATGACCTGAAATATTACAAAGAAAGCCCTGCCTTAAATCCGCCTGGCGCCGAGAAGGGCTACAACTTTGCCAATCAAGGCCCAGTGAGGGTACTGCGAGGCGGTTCCTGGCTCGCACCAGAAACCTCCCTCCATACCAGCCATCGGTTCTGGAATCAGCCGGAGAATAACTCCTATGGGGTCGGCCTCGGGTTCCGTTGCGCAAAGTCGGCACAACAGGTGTCCGATGAGGCCATGCAAGCAGGCCGCGATGCGTTCGTTCAGGCATTAGTCGCAATGGGTGCTGAAAAGAATGCCGATGCGATGGCCTCGATTGAGAAAGCCTTGGCTGCGGAGCCGGATAACAAGGAATACCTGGCAACCCGCGATCTGATCAAGAAAAGCATGAAGAAGAACTAACTCAAGGACAGGAGGGCATCGCGCCCCTTCTGACGACTCAAGTCGTGACAGGAGGTCTGACGTGAAGAGGGTTGAAACCATGGTGGCGAGCAAATCGACAGCGAACCCTGCGGCAATCTCAGAACAGTCGCTCATTCTTCTCACAGGTGCCAGCGGGTACATCGGCGGGCGCCTTTTGCCGTCGTTGGAGAATCAAGGGTATCGCTTGCGCTGCCTGGCCAGACATCCAGAAATTCTCAAGCCAAAGGTCGGTCCCTCAACGGAAGTGGTCGCGGGTGATGTTCTTGATCGACCGAGCCTCGACTCTGCATTGCGCGGAGTCGACGTAGCCTACTATATGGTTCACTCCATGAGTTCGACCGGCTCATTTGAAGAAACAGATCGGCAGGCGGCGCAGAACTTTAGCGAAGCGGCGAAGGCCGCGGGTGTCAAGGGCCTCGTCTATGTGGGAGGCTTGGGCAGCGACGAAGAGGAGCTCTCGACACATCTGCGCAGCCGGCACGAGGTGGGAGATATCTTGCGCCAGTCCGGCCTGCCCGTGTGTGAGTTTCGCGCATCGGCCGTCATTGGTTCCGGCAGCGCCTCGTTTGAACTGATTCGCGCACTGGTGGAACGCCTGCCGGTCATGCTCACACCGAGATGGGTCAAGGGGAAGGCCCAGCCAATCGCGATCGACGACTTGCTGGACTATCTGATGGAGGCGCTTCGGATTCCCACTTCCAAATACCGTATATACGAGGTCGGTGGCGCAGACCAAGTATCCTACGCGGACATGATGCGCGCATACGGGCGTCAACGCGGCCTCGCGCCGCGGATCATTCCCGTACCGGTTCTCACTCCTTGGTTGTCTGCTCTGTGGCTTGGATTGGTCACGCCGCTCTACGCCCGCATCGGGCGAGCGATCATTGAAAGCATCGTCCATGTCACGGTGGTGCGCGACCATGCCGCGCTCGCAACCTTCTCTGTGCGTCCGATGGGAGTCGATCAGGCCATTCACCGAGCCTTAGCCCGTGAAGAGACACATTTCGGCGCCACGCGCTGGTCCGATGCGCTCTCCTCGTCGGGCAAGTTGCGGTCGTGGGGTGGCGTGCGGTTCGGCACGCGTCTGGTCGATTCGCGGACATTGAATGTCAACGCACCGCCTGAAGTCGTCTTCAAATGCATTGAGAGAATCGGTGGTGACAATGGTTGGTACGCATGTAACTGGCTCTGGCTGCTGCGTGGCTTCATCGACCTTCTTCAAGGGGGCGTGGGCATGAGACGAGGCCGGCCTTCTACCCCGAGCCTTCACGTCGGTGACACTGTCGACTCATTTCGCGTTGAATCGATTGAGCCGAACCGCCGCCTGCGGCTCAAATCCGAAATGAATTTGCCCGGGCGGGCATGGCTGGAGTTTGAGGTAACGGGAGTCGGCTCTTCAACAATGATCCGGCAGACCGCGATCTTTGATCCAGTGGGACTGATCGGGCAGATGTATTGGTATTCGCTCTACGTACCGCACGAGTTTGTGTTTAGTGGGATGCTACGGGGAATCGCTCAAGCCGCGTTGCGTGAGATGAAGAACCTCGACGCGGGAACATTGACCGATAAAAGGCTCGGCAACGATGCGGGGAGAGCGCCCTCTGATCCGGGCGTGAGGCCGCTCAACGGGAAAACTTCTGCCTTGCATCCCACGGTCCAAACAGACTCTCGGCTCTCCGGGAGTATGTCGACAGGGACCATGGATGCCAAGAACATCGAACGGGTGAAACTCCTCCCACATAGAAACCAATCGATGAAGAGGCTGTGAAAGAAGATTGAGGCACGTTTGGTCAATGGGTTGGTCGAGATGGAGGCGCACCAATGATAGGCAACAAGATTCTTCTTCCAGGAATTATCCTCATCGCATTATTCGGAGCCTCGAACCTACAGGCAGATCCCATCGATCCGGCCCGGCATCCGCAACAGGACAAGGCTCAGATGGTCCATGAGGCCGAGCATGACGTGGACCAGGCCTGGGAGATTTACCATCGCGCGGCGTTAGGCGGAACGGTTGCGTCCCCTGCCCTGCAGGCCGAAATCGAGCAGCACCTGCATGAAGCCAGAACCCTCGTCACTCAGGCGCAAGAGGCAGCCGACCAGGGAGACGAGCGCCAAGTTCAGCATCTTGTAAGCCA
>DATIQH010000212.1:0-4717 GCA_035471155.1 Nitrospiraceae bacterium
CTACCTCTGGATAGACAAAGACTGAGGCAAAGGAGGTGTGCCGCCGCTTGTTCGCATCGAAGGGTGAAATACGCACCAATCGATGCACGCCTGCCTCAGCCTTGAGGTAGCCATAGGCATAGGCCCCTGTCACTAACAGGGTCACGCTTTTTACACCGGCCTCTTCTCCCGGAAGTAGGTCTAGCGTTTCGACTTTGAATTTCTTGTTCTCGGCCCAGCGGACGTACATCCGGAGCAGCATCTGCGCCCAGTCCTGCGATTCCGTCCCGCCGGCGCCGGGATGGATCGCCACAATCGCATTGTTGGGGTCCAATTCGCCTGAGAGTAGAAGCTCGAGTCGCAGGGCCGCAAGTTTCGGCTCGAATCGGTCGAGCTCGGACGCCAACTCCTTGGCGAGACCGTCGTCGTCGTTTTCCTCCGCCAGCTCGAGGAGCGCGCCGAGATCGTTCATCGTCCCATCGATGTCCCGCCACTTCTGAAGGTCGTGCTCAATCGTGGCTTTCTTCCTGCCGATTTTAGCGGCCGTCTGAGCATGGCTCCAAAAATCAGGCTGCGACGTCTGTTGCTCCAGATGCGCCAACTCGGCTGTCATGCGAGCGAAGTCAAAGATGCCCCCGTAATTCCAATACCATTTGCTCGGCGGCCCGCACACGATTCTTCACTTCATCGAACATGAGCGATCCTTTCACGTTATACCGGAGTGGCAGCGACTGCGTCAGGCTCAGATTCCTTGGTTCGGAACAAGCCGAAGAGGACCAACAGCGCGCAGATTATAGCACAGCCGTAGGCAAACACATCGCCGTGCCGGCTGTAAAACGTATGCGGGTGCCAGACTTGTATCGTTGCCTTGGCGGCCTGCTCCGTAAAAATCGGCGTCGCCTCGGCGATGCGTCCGAATGGATCGATGAATCCGGAAATGCCGGTGTTAGCTGAGCGGGCGAACGATAAATGATTTTCAACCGCGCGAAACACCACCATCGAAAAATGTTGTGAGGCTGCCGATGAGGCGCCGAACCAGGCATCGTTTGTCACGGTCACCAAGAACTCCGCCCCATTCGCGGCGAATTCCCGCACCAGATTTGGGAAGATCACTTCGTAACAGATCGCGACCCCGAACTGTACCGGTCGTGCCGCCGCCCCCGCCATGCCTGTAGCTGCAGATCGAGGCTTCGGCGTCAAGGTCAAGACTGTCGGGCCAGTCCCCGCTTCGAAATCGCCGATCCCTTCCACCAATTTGTCGAGGAAAGACAGAAACGAAGATTTGAACGGAATATATTCTCCGAAAGGCACCAGATGCTGTTTGTCATAGCGTCCCAACACCTGGCCGCCGGGGGAGAGGAGATACGCGCTGTTCAACAAATAGGGTTTTCGATCCGGATAGAAACGCAGGGCGGGACTTCCAAACAAGATCGGCGCTTGGGCTCGATTGGCCAATGCAATGAGTTGGAGCTGATAGACCGGCTCACGCTCGAAGACGAACGGTGTGGCTGCCTCCGGCCAGATCACCAAATCTGTGGTGCGTCCCAGCTGTTCGGTCAGCCGATCGAAGCGCGCGAGCGTTTCCTCTCGGTAGGCGGTATCCCACTTCACGGCTTGATCGACGTTCGGCTGCACCACTCCCACGCTGATGGACGATCGGGGAATATCAGAAAAAGGCGTTTCAGATAATGTCGCAAGACCATATTGCCATGAAAGGGTCACCACCAATGCAGCCATCGTGACGAGTGCCCAGGGGAGTCTTGCCGGACGGAATCCACGGAACAGCGGCATCAGCCAAGCCATGAATTCAGCCAGCGCCACATTCACCAGCACAATCAGGAACGAGACCCCATATACGCCCATATGATCCGCAATTTGAATTATCTCAATCTGGCGATATTGAGAATAGCCGAGGAGGCCCCAGGGCAAACCGCTCAGCACATAGGTCCGGATCAGCTCGAGCGTCACCCATAAGCAGGGAAATGCAAAAAGACCGTAGCGAGGAATCAGGGTCCGAAACCACACAGCCCCGGCAGAATACAGACCGACGTAGAGGCCGAGATAGCCCGTGAGCAGCAACATGAGTCCGTAACTGATTGCCAGCGGGACCTTGCCGTACGTGTTCATGGCGGTCACCACCCAGGCCATCATGCCTGTAAAGGCAACTGTGCCGGACAGCCAGCCGATCCAAAACGCCTGCGCTTTGGTCTTGCCGTCCAACGCCCAATGCAACGGCACGAGAGCGACCCAGGCCAACAATCCGAGGTCAGATTTTGGGAAACTTAGCGGGAGAAACAGCCCACTCGCGCCGGCAAGGACGAGTGAACGCGCGAGGGAATGGGTCATACCCGCACCTTAGCGAAAGCCGAAGAGGGATGCAACTTTCGGTTTGGAGAGAAGATATTCGCTCGTACCCCGTTATGGACAGGGGGAGAGATTTGGGGTTGACGAGCACTCGGTGAGCACCTATAAGTATGAAGGTAATCTGGCGTCCAGATTGCTTGTCAAAGAGTCAGGGGTATGGCCCAAGGTGATAGAGCCAGATTATTCTGATCCTGACGGGGCGGCACGGCCTAATGAGTACGGTAAAAAAATAGGAGGCGATACCATGAATCCAAGAGTCATCAGTCTGTATCTGAGTGTGAGCCTTATGCTTCTGGCTGCGGGCTGTGCTGGTAAATCGGTTTCCTCCTCGTCCGGCGATCAGTCCGGTCGAGCCAAGGCCGAGACGGTCCAGCCGGACGCGATCAAAACGGTGCCGTTGGAGCGGTCATTGGACCGACCGGCCGGCAGCGTACCATCCAACCGCGTGCTTGAGCCGAGCGCAATGTCGGACACCAGCGCATTGGGCGACGTGTTTTTCGATTACGACCGGTTTCAAATTCGCAAGGACGCCATGCCTTTGTTGGATGCCAATGCCGGATGGCTTCGCGCCAATGGAAGCAAGACGGTGCTGATCGAAGGCCATTGCGATGAGCGAGGCACTGTCGCATACAACCTCGTCTTGGGTGAAAAGCGGGCGCGTGCCGCCAAGCAATATCTCCAGGACCTTGGCGTCCCGACTTCGCAGCTCCAAATCACGAGCTATGGAGAAGCCAGACCCTTCTGTAAGCAACAGAATGAAGACTGTTATCAGCAGAATCGGCGGGCACATTTCGTGGCTAAATAATCGCGGGTTTGGTCGGACGATCTTGCACAGGTATCAGGCCTAGTAGAGGAGGGAGAGCTCTATGAAACATTCTCAATTTCTTATCATCGGGCTTCTGGGAGTTTTCCTGGCAACAGGCTGTGCGGGCAAGGGGGAACGCATTGATCTGAGTGTCCCTATAGCGAGCGGGGTCAGCGTTAAGGCTGCCACAATGAGTTCCGCGACCGTCGAAGTTCAGCCATTTGAAGACCATCGTACCGATCGATCTCATCTCGGTACCAGATTTCACCTATGGGGTGGGGAGAGTTACTTCGGACTCCCCAACAGCACTCTCGGTGAGGCCACGGCACAGGCTTTCGCTGACTATCTTAAGAGGAAAGGCTGGAATGCGGCTGTCGCCAGAGGCAACGGAACAGCCGGGGCAGACGTCATTATCACTGGTAGGCTTATGGATGTCGGGGTGGATGCCAAGAGCGGTATCGGGCAAACTGTCCTTCACGCCAAAAGTCGGATGGTCGTCCAAGTGCAGAATCAGGCTGATGGCAGTCAGGTCCGTGAGACTCTCACCGGTGTTGGAGACAACCAAGTCTTCTGGTTCGAACCAGAGGATGCTCAGGAGTTGCTCAATGAATTATACAATAAGAATTTTGAGAAGTTTGTGGCCGATACCAGACTCGACGGCAAGATCCTCAAGCTCAGGTAATAAAGCAGCTTTCCTGGTGGGGAGAGCCCTGCAATTTGAGATATCCCTTTCTCTGCAAGGCTCCTCAATCATAACCGAGACAGAACATGGGGAGTAAAATAGAGCGACGACTACACCGGCGAGTGCCGGTGCAGCTGCAGGGGTTCCTGTTGGGAAACTCTCACGAAGTCGAAGCGGTTACCCTGGATCTCTCAGTCGGGGGCGCCCGGTTCGATTGCGATCTCGAAGTCTATCCAGGCAAGGTGATTCGTGTACGACTGGTCGTTCCCGGCGCGGAGGAACCAGTCTCGATCGAAGAAGGGCTGGTGCAGTGGGTGGGAGAGGATTCATTTGGGGTTGCGTTTCACAATGTTCGGTCGGCTAAACTCGATGAACTCGAACAGCTTATCAATGAGTTTGAGGAAGCCGAAAACGGTGGTCATGCATAATGAGCCCATCCTTGACTCGCCTGCATCGAAAGAATATCGTATCTCCGTGGGGGGAGCTTAACGCCCCGAGGGAATATGGTTCATAAGGGGGTCGAGCGTCGGGATGGTGTGCAAGCCCAGCATGACTGGGAAGCCTGAAGTCCCGCCAAGATCTCCGTCGTACCTAGCTGTCCTCGGCTGGTGCGCGCTCCTCCCACCCTAATTTCCCCTCACCCCAGTTGGTGGTTTTCACTGTTTCACCGCTCCGCCATGGGCCGCAGCGCGTCTCTCACTACCGTGAAGATGTTTTGCTGTGTCATCTCACTCGCAAGAGATGGCAGAGAGGGTGTGCTGATTGAAACAATTTTGACACTGTGCGGAACTTGTGTCGCAATCGAATGATGTGAGAGGAGAAATGGCCGTCCACAAGCTACCTGCATCTAGGCCCAAGAAAATATCTTCCCGCGAAGCTTCACCGGT
>DATIQH010000213.1:0-5988 GCA_035471155.1 Nitrospiraceae bacterium
CGGCAAGCCCGCCGATTCACCGTACTAGGTGTAACCTTTGAGAGGATGCTACGCGCTGTGACTGTCAGGCTGAACGCGATGCTCGTCATGATTCTGGTCGGTACACTCGGCGTGTGTGCCGTGGGGCTCAGTGGAGCAGCCGAAACAGTTCAGGATCCGCATCGAGTGGTCATGCATCTCAATTCAGGCGATGAGAAGGTCCACCGGGGAGCGTTGAATAATATCCGTCACCTCTATCAGGAGGTGGGTCGCGAGCATTTACGCGTCGAGTTGGTCGTGCATGGGGCCGGGCTGACACTGCTGACGAAAAAAGATTCGACCTTGGCGACCGAACTGGCCCAGCTGAAGACGGCCTATGATGTGGAGTTCACCGCCTGTTCCAATACGATGAAGGCGATGAATCTCACCACGCGCGATCTGGTTGAGCAGGTGGATCGAACGGTCCCCGCCATGGTTCGCCTGATGGAATTACAAGAAGAAGGCTGGATCTATATCAAACCGTAATGCCGAAATGAAGAAAGACATCCCAGATCGTCATGGAACACGTCATGAAGGTGCGAACCCGGTGCTTGCATGGTGGGCCGGCGGGCTCGGAATCGGTCTTGTCTTGATCGTCGCTGTCGGATTGGTTCAACCCATCGGGGTGTCGACGCAGTATGTCGTGTTGGACGGAGTGCTCCTGCACAATGTGCTTCCGGACGTGGCATCGAAGAGTCCCTACCTGGCCAAGACCGCGCAAGGGTGGACGCTGGCGACCTACGAATTCTTCTTTGTGCTGGGGATCCCGTTGGGAGCGTTGATGGCAGCGCTGGCCACCGCTCGTTTCACAACCAGAGTCGTGCCGGTCGAATGGAGCAGACGGTTTGGGTCGAATCCTGGAAATCGCCTGGTCTGGTCCTTCGTCGGCGGATTTCTCCTCCTCTTCGGCGCCCGTTTCGGCGGCGGCTGCACCTCCGGGCACATGATCAGCGGGATTTCGCAATTGGCCATCAGTTCCTTTTTCTTCTCGGCGGCGCTCTTCATCAGCGGGATTGTCACAGCGCGTCTGCTCTATCGTGACGGAGGGTCGCGATGCTGACGCTCGGGCTGGGGTTGGTGCTCGGGGCGGCCTTTGGGGCCCTGCTTCAGCTTTCCGGCGCGTCGAGTCATACCAAGATCGTCAATGCGCTTCGGCTAAAAGATCTGACGATCATGAAGCTGATCCTGACGGCCATCGGCGTCGGGCTCGTGGGTGTGCATCTCTTGGATTTGTTCGGTCTCGCCAATATGAAGGTGAAAGAACTTTATCTCCTCGGGATCATCCTCGCCGGCGTGGTATTCGGTGTGGGATTTGCGATATCGGGATACTGTCCCGGTACGGCACTCGCAGCTTGCGCGGAAGGGAAGCCGGATGCCTGGGTGACTGTGATGGGTGGATTAGGAGGCGCTCTTGTGTTCGCTTTCTTGTTCCCTGAGATCGAAGAGCATCTACTGTCTGTCGGTCGATATGGTCCGGTGACGATTCCTGACCTATTCGGGATTCACGGTATCTGGATCGCGGCGCCGCTGGGCATCGTTTGCATCTGGCTTGCGGCGCGATTACCTAGCCCCGGAGGCGCGCGATGAAGCTCACGGTGGCCTACCATGGTGGAACTCGGTACGACATTACGAGTGGCAAGCACCGGGTCGTCACGGATCAGCCGGTCGAAGATGGGGGGCAGGATGCTGGGATGAGCCCGGTCGAGCTCTTTGTCGGCTCACTGGCCGGTTGTGTCGGTTATTTTGTGGGCCGTTACTGCGACCGCCATCAGATCTCGACCAAAGGGCTGAGTGTCGAGGCGGAATGGACTATGGCGGAACAGCCGCATCGTGTGGGTCAGATCACACTGGCGATTCACTTGCCGCATCGCATCACGGCCGAACAAAGTGAACGACTTCTCAAGGTGGCGCATGGCTGCACTGTGCATCAATCTCTCGCGGTGCCTGCCGGCGTGGCGATCGAACTCAATCCTCATCACCGTGGGGAGAAACCATCGTGAGAGGAGAACCAACCTCGGGGTCTCTGTCGCGGCGGGCCTTGCTGAAAAGTGTCGTACATGGACTCGGCGTTACACTCGCGCTGGGCCATGTAATCCCACGCGTGCAGGCAGAGGAGCGCGATGTCTCGAAGAATGAGACAGACCGCCTTATTGTGCACGTGGCGCGGCCGTTGGATGCTGAAACCCCGGTGCAAGAGTTCGCTTCCTACTTCACACCGAATTCCCGTTTCTTTGTCCGCAGCCACTTCGGCCCGCCTCCAGCAGAACTCCTCTCCGATCCGAACTGGAGACTGAGTGTGGGGGGTATGGTGGACCGACCGCTGACGTTCACCCTCAAAGAGCTGAAACAGTGCGAAGAAGTGTCCGTCACGGCTGTCGTGCAATGCAGCGGCAATGGTCGCGCATTACATCGGCCCAAGGTCCCTGGTGTTCAATGGAGGCGTGGGGCGGTTGGGAATGCGCAATGGACGGGGGTGCGGCTGAGGGACGTGTTAGCCAAGGCGGGGGTTCAATCCGGGGCACATCATGCGCAGCTCCAAGGAGCGGATCGACCGGTCGTGGCCTCTGTGCCGATGTTTACTAGAAGTATTCCACTGGAGAAAGCCCTTCATTCGGACACGATTCTCGCCTATGAGATGAACGGGCGTCCGCTCCCTTTGTTGCATGGAGCGCCATTACGAGTGATTACGCCGGGCTGGATGGCGGATTCGTGCACCAAGTGGCTGACGGAGATCACGATGCTGGCCGAGGAAGCGAAGGGCTACTACATGCAGACGGCCTATCGTGTGCCGACGACGCCCGTGGAACAGGGCACAGCAGTGAGCGGACAGTCGATCCCGGTGGAAGCCATGGTGGTGAAGTCGCTTGTTGTGTCGCCGCAAGAGGGTGAGATCATGAAGGCCGGTCCCGTTGTGATTCAAGGCGTGGCGTGGGGCGGAGAAGTCAAGGTTGCGAAGGTCGAAGTGTCGCTCGACGAGGGTAAAACGTGGGAGACAGCGCGACTGGTGGGGGAAGATCATCTCTATGCGTGGCGACAATGGCAGCTGGTCTGGAAGGCCAAGACCGCCGGCACGTTCACCATTTTCTGCCGCGCGACCGATGACCATGGTCAGACGCAACCCACGGCGAGTCCATGGAATCCCAGCGGGTTTCTGTGGAATGGATGGGATCACGTGACCATTACGGTGGCGGCATGACGATTAGCGGATACAGCAGGGTCTTCTTCTTAGTGATCGGCCTCGTGGGCTTGGCTGGCGTGACAGCAGCACAAGAGGAGGCTCTGAGCGTGATCAGTGCCGCGTCGGCGCAACGTGCAGAGGGACTGATTATCGCGCGCTGTTCCGTCTGTCACAGCGCTGATCTCATCACGCAACAGCGGTTGCCTCGCACGCGATGGGAGGCCACGGTCTGGAAAATGGAACATTGGGGTGCGGAGATATCCAAGGATGAGACGGACCTGCTCGTACGGTATCTGTCGGCGCGGTATCACCCGGGTGCACCGGATCAACTGCCGCCGCTCGACAGTGAATTCAGGAAGGCGGAGCCGCTCACGCAGGAGCCGGTGGCTGAAAGTCAGCTCAAGGGGGTCCCGGCCAGAGGAGCTGGGATTTTCGAACACAATTGCCAGGCCTGTCATGGAGCCATGGCGATAGGCGGTGTGGGTCCGAAGTTGGTGAAGACCCCAATTCTTAAACATGAGGATCTGTTTACGGAGACGGTCCTGCATGGACGAGGGGCGATGCCTGGGTGGGGTTCAGTGCTGAGTCCTCAGGACATTGCTGATATTTATGCGTGGTTAGTGACGAAGTGAGTGACCGCCGAGGTCACCACTGATGAAAGGAGTGAAGAGAGATGATTGGGAGGCATGGAGTGTTGATTGGAGGAGCAGTGCTCGCGCTGTTTGGGCTGGCATCATTCCCGCACCCGTTGCTCGCGGGCGACCAGTTGCGCGCGAAAGAAATAATCCAGCAAACCTGCGCGCAATGCCACCGGTTGGAAGGCAAGCCCGATTCTCGTTTCAACCTCAAGGCGCCAGACCTCATGTGGGCCGGCAGCAAGTATCAGCGATCCTGGTTGATCCGATGGCTGACGGGCAAAGAAGGGCCATTGTATGCCAAGGGCTATCGATGGGACCTGACCGAGGTTCCGTCCAAGCACCCGATGGTCACCGAGTCGGAGGCCGACGCCATCGCCGACTATTTCGCTGAGCACAACAAGGATCCGCGCGTGAAGGTCGGCGCGTTCGATCTCTCGAAGGTGACGAAGTTCGAAGCGGCCTTCGGCGGTATGGCGTACAAGGCGCACGCCTGCCTCGGCTGTCACGTCATTGAAGAAAACGGTAAGTTCATCGGCGGTCCGCAGAGCGCGTCGCTCGTGGCAGCTGGGCAGCGGTACGACAAGGATTGGCTTTTCCGTTTCGGACAAAATCCCCAAGACTTCACGCCGCACAGCGGCGAGTTTTTGGCCGACGCGACAGAGCCACAGCTCCGCGCGGTGATAGGGTTTTTAATGGTGCAGGGAGTGAAGGACTTTCAGTATTACGAGCCCTGGACGAGTCCTGAGTTCGGGATGGCCAGCGTGGATCGCGGGAAAGTGATTTATAAAGAATATTGCTCGCAATGCCACGGAGCGACGGGCAAGGGGGATGGCCCTGCAGCCTCAGGCCTGGAACCCAAGCCGGCGATTCATGCCAACATTCCATTTGAAAAGCTCCCGCCGGAGTATCTCTACAACGTGATCAATCATGGCGGGCCGGCAATCGGCAAGTCGCCGAACATGCCCTATTGGAATTTGACGATCGGTCAGCAGGGTGTGGCTGATGTGATGGCTTACTTGAAAGTGACGTTTAAGGGAGTGCCGGACATGGCCGCTGCTCCGGGCGGAGTCTGCGTGCAGCCGCGCAAGACGGCAAAGGCGCCGGACGAATTCTTGGCCAGGACAAATCCGTTTCCCGCGTCAGCCGGAACGATTCAGGCAGGGAAGACACTCTACTTGAAGACAGCCCAGCCTGTTGCTTGTGCGATGTGCCATGGAGAACAGGGTGACGGGAAGGGAATCATGGGAGCAGCCTTGGTCCCGCCTCCGCGCAACTTTACATGCGGATCGATGATGAAAGACCTTCCCGATGGTCAACTGTTCTGGATTATCAAGAACGGTTCGCCGGGAACGGGGATGATGCCGTTTGTCGGGTTGCCGGATGAGCAGGTGTGGCAGATAATTCACTACGTCCGATCGCTGGCGAAGTAGAGCGAGAAGAGCGAGACTTGCGAGAAAAGCGCGACAGACGATTGACGCACGACGAATTGGAAAGGACTGAAGGATGCCGACACCGCAACCAGGGGTACTCCCCGCAGGGGGGCCGCATGCGTATTTCTTGACGTTCACGGTTGCTGGCGGCGCAGAGCGCGCAGCTCTGAGCAGGGCAATAGGGGATAGTCTTTCATCAGCACGGGCTCTGGCCAAGAAAGCGAAGATGGCCAGACTCCAGTGTACTCTCGGCATCGGCTCTGAACTCTGGGACCGGCTCTCGCCGGCTCGCCGCCCAGTCGGGCTCCGGCCGTTCCGCGCCGTCACAGCCAATGGGCGAGTCGCACCGGCAACAGGAGGGGATCTATTTCTACAGATCACCTCAGGCCGTCATGACCTGAATCTCGATCTCGCAATGGGACTTGTGCGGCGACTGCAGCCGCTGGCGACGATGGTTGATGAGATCCATGGGTTCCGGTATCTGGATTCACGGGACTTGACTGGATTCATCGACGGAACCGAGAACCCCAAGGGAAAGGCCAGGGTCGCCGCGGCTCTGATCGGGCAAGAGGACCGGCCATTTGCGGGCGGCAGTTACGTCGCGGTCCAGCGCTATATTCATGATCTTGAGCGATGGCGTAAGTTGGACGACCGGGAGCAGGAGCAGATCTTCGGAAGAACGAAGCGGGGAGGCGTCGAGTTGTCCAGAGCGAAAAAGCCTCAG
>DATIQH010000214.1:0-10077 GCA_035471155.1 Nitrospiraceae bacterium
TAGCTAGGGCCGGCCTGTTAAACGGAAACACACGAAGATCACCTGGGATGCCTCAGCGGCGGAAAAGAGCGGATTCCCGCACTTCATGTTGAAGGAGATTCACGAACAGCCGCAGACGATTCTGGATACGATGCGCGGGCGCTATTCCTACGAGACCGGTGAGGCGGATCTGCCGGATATCGGCTTGACGCCGAAACAGTTTGCCGCCGTCGGACGGATTTGGATCGTTGCCTGTGGCACTTCGTGGCACGCGGGACTGGTGGGGAAGTATTTGCTGGAAGAGATGGTCCGTACGCCGGTGCAGGTCGATATCGCCAGCGAATTCCGCTACCGCGATCCGCTGGTCGAGAAGGACGATCTCTTTATCACGATCTCGCAGTCCGGCGAGACGGCGGACACGCTGGCCGCCGCGCGTGAAGCAAAAGAAAAAGGCGCGCGTGTCGTTTCGATCGTGAACGTGGTGGGCAGTACGCTGGCCCGGGAATCGGATGGCGCGTTCTTTACGCATTGCGGGCCTGAGATCAGTGTCGCGTCGACCAAAGCCTTCACCGCGCAGCTCACGGCGCTCTACATGCTGGCGCTGCATTTGGGCCGTGTGCGGGGAACCCTGTCTGTGGCAGACGGCAAGGCCTGGCTCGACCGTCTCGTCCGGCTTCCGGCATTGGTCGAACGAGTGCTTGGTCGCGAGGCGGAGATGGTGGCGATTGCCAAACGGTTTTATAAGAAACGCAACTTCCTGTTCTTCGGCCGTGGCATCAACTACCCCATCGCGCTCGAAGGAGCATTGAAGCTGAAAGAGGTGTCCTATATCCATGCTGAAGGCTATGCAGCGGGAGAGATGAAGCATGGCCCGATCGCGCTCATCAATAGAGACATGCCGGTGGTGGTGTTGGCGCCGAAGGACCGGTTGTATGAAAAGACCGTGAGTAATCTGATGGAAGTAAAAGCCCGGCACGCGCCGGTCATCGCGTTTGTGGCAGAAGGCGAGCGGGAGTTAGGAAAGATCGCCGATGCAGTCTTCACGATTCCCGACACTCATCCGCTGCTCTCGCCGATTTTGTTTACGATTCCACTGCAGTTTCTGGCGTATCATATCGCAGTGCTGCGGGGCGCAGATGTGGACCAGCCGAGGAACTTGGCCAAGAGCGTCACAGTAGAATAATAGGATGTTGAAAATGGCTTCCAGCAGCGTTCTCAGTCGTCCGTCTCCCTGCGACGTACCCCTGAGGGTACGCCTCAGTCGCCGGACTCCCTGCGGCCTTGCTGGAAGACCATATTGAACATCCTTGAAGAGAGGGAAGGAAAGAGAGACGTGGAGATAACTAAGCAAGAAGTTGAGAAAGTCGCAAAGTTGGCCCGACTGGAGTTGACGGATATCGAGAAGGCGGCGTTTACGAAACAATTGAGCCAGATCCTCACGCATGTGGAGACATTGAAGCAGTATGATACCGCCGGCGTCGAACCGACGGCGACAGTGCTGGGGCAGGTCAATGTGTTTCGCCCTGACGTGGTGCGGGCGTCTTTGCCCATCGAGCGCGCGGTGGCTAATGCGCCGGAGTCAGCCGACGGGTTCTTTGTGGTTCCAAAAGTTATTGAAGATCGGCAATCCCTTTAAACGAGGTCCGAATGTTTAGACAAATGTTGCGGTCGAAAATCCACCGAGCTACGGTGACGGAATCCTGCCTCGACTATGAAGGCAGTCTGACGATCGATGAAGATCTGATGGATGCAGCGGGGATTTTGCCGTATGAGGCGATTGTGTGTTCCAATCTGAATAACGGCGAGCGTTTCATGACCTATGCCGTAGCGGGCACACGGGGCGCGGGCGAAATCATCCTCAATGGGCCGACGGCGAGGAAGGGCGCGGTCCGCGATCAGATTATCATCTTCTGTTACGAATACTACTCGGACGAGGAAATCAAGCGGCATGTTCCCAAGATCATCCAAGTCGACGGGAAGAACAGGATTGTAGCCGGGAAGACAAAACGCTGATGTCGATCCATAAGCTCACTCTCTACGATCTCCACCAACAGTTCACGGCTGGTGAAGTCACGGCGGCAGAGATCGTGCGCGCCTTTGGGTTGCGGATCGGCCAGGTTGAGTCCAAGGTGAAGGCCTATATCACGCAGACGAAAGATGCGGCGATTGCGCAAGCCAGCGCGCTCGATGCTTCCTTGAAAGGATGGCGCAAGACGTCGCCGATGATGGGCATGCCGCTGGCGATTAAAGACAATATCTGTACCGAGGGGGTGCTCACCACCTGCGCGTCCCGTATGCTGGGGAATTTCGTTCCACCGTACGATGCGACGGTGATTGCCAAGCTGCGAGCACAGGGATATCTGCTGCTCGGAAAGACCAACCTCGATGAATTTGCGATGGGCTCATCAACAGAGAATTCCGCTGTTGGCCCCAGCCGTAACCCCTGGAATCTGCAGTGTGTGCCGGGTGGATCCAGCGGAGGATCGGCAGCGGCCGTAGCGGCCGACGAATGTGCCGCGGCGTTGGGGTCTGATACCGGCGGGTCGATCCGTCAGCCTGCGGCGTTCTGTGGGGTGGTGGGTCTCAAGCCGACTTATGGGCGGGTCTCTCGGTATGGGTTGATCGCGTTTGCCTCCTCGCTCGATCAAATCGGGCCGATTACCAAAGATGTAAGGGATGCGGCCTTCCTCCTCGGAGCCATTGCCGGCCACGATCCGTTGGACTCGACATCGGCGGACGTTCCGGTGCCGGACTATCTGAAGGCGCTCAAGAAAAAAGATCTCAAAAGACTCAAAGTCGGTGTGCCTGCCGAGTTTTTTGCCGAGGGACTTGATGCAGAAGTTGAGCAGGCTGTGCGGGCAGCGATTCAGGAACTGAAAGCGCTCGGCGGGGAGATCAAAGAAATTCAGTTGCCGAGAACAGACGCGGCAGTCGCCATCTATTATGTGATCGCCACGGCCGAGGCCAGCTCGAATCTGGCCCGATACGACGGGGTGAAGTTCGGACTTCGCGCCAAAGAGACCAAAGACCTGCTCGCGTTGTATATGAAGACCCGGCAGGAAGGGTTCGGGCCGGAAGTGAAGCGCCGGATCATGCTGGGTACCTACGTCCTCAGCGCCGGGTATTACGACGCCTATTACGGCAAGGCACAGGCGGTGCGAACGTTGATTCGCCAGGACTTCGAGTCGGCGTTTCAGGAGGTCGATCTCATCGTGACACCCGTGACACCCACTCCGGCTTTCAAGTTTGGCGCGAAGAGCGATGACCCGCTTCAGATGTATCTGTCGGACATTTTCACCATTTCGGCCAACCTCGCCGGTGTGCCGGCGATTTCGCTGCCCTGCGGATTCAGCCGGGACGGACTTCCTATCGGGTTGCAGTTGATTGGACGTCCTTTCGAAGAGGAGACGATCTTGCGAGCCGCCTATGCCTACGAACAGAGTACGCAGTGGCGGGCGAAGAAGCCGGTGATTCGGTGAAGGGGTAAAGGTGAGGAGTAAGGAGTTGAGCAGGTTGGAGGCCTTATGACGATCGTCGAAATAGCCGCGATTCTTGTCACTGTCGCGTTTGTCGTGCTGGTGGGCTATCTTGTGCCCGTGATGATTCAAGTTCGCAAGACTGTGGCGGAGTCCGAACAGCTTCTGGCAAAAATGAATCACGACCTGCCGCCGTTGATCGGGGAACTCCGGTCAATTAGTCGCAATATGAACGATCTGACCGAGCAAGCTCGTGGGGGAATTGAACATGCGGCGACTCTCTTGCACGCGGTCGGGGAAGTGGGAGAATCGGTTCAGCAGGTACACGATGTTGTGAAGGGCTCAAGCGGATCGATGTTGACCAATGTGGCGAGTGTGGTTGCAGGACTGAAAGCTGCAAGCAAAGTCGTGAAGGAACGGTTCCGAGAAGAAGGAGGGAATCACAATGGCGGATGATCGAGGTTCCTCAGCAGCAGCAGTCGTGCTGGTATTCCTGAGCGGCGCGGCATTAGGCGCAGTGGCGGCATTATTGCTGACTCCGCAAACAGGGCGCGAGTCACGCGAGCAGTTGCGTGGCTATGCCCGCCGGGCGGAGGGCAATTTGCGGGATTTGGCAGGTTGCGCCGGAGAAGCGTTGGAAGAGGTCGTGGGAGAGGGAAAGGAATTTGTGGACTCGAAGAAGACGGTTCTGCGCGAAGCGTTTGACGCAGGCCGTGAGGCGATGCACCGCGAGCGTGACCGGTTGCGTGGAGAAGACCGCGGATAAGCGATGATCTACGAAGTTGTCATTGGAGTGGAAGTGCATGCGCAGCTGCGGACGAAGTCCAAGCTGTTTTGCGGCTGCGGAACGGTATTCGGACTCGCGGCCAATAGCCAGACCTGTCCCCTCTGTTTGGGGCTCCCCGGCTCCTTGCCGGTGCTGAATCAGGCAGCGGTGGAAATGGCGGTGCGCGCGGGGCTGGCTCTGAATTGCACGATTGCGGCGAGCAATCTTTTTGCGCGGAAAAACTACTTCTATCCGGATCTGCCCAAGGGCTATCAGATTTCTCAATACGAGGCGCCGATCTGTGAGCATGGGTGGATCGAAATTGCGACGAGTGAAGGCAGACGGCGTGTCCGTATCCGCCGCGCTCATCTGGAAGAAGATGCAGGGAAGAGCGTCCATGTTGTCGGTACCAATGGGAGCCGCGTCGATTTGAATCGGGCGGGAACCCCGTTGCTGGAAATCGTGACAGAGCCGGACTTGCGGTCGTCCGATGAAGTCGTGGCCTATTTGAAGGGCCTCCGCGATGTGCTGATGTATCTCGAGGTTTGTGACGGCAATATGGATGAAGGGAGTTTCCGCTGTGAGCCGAATCTCTCCCTCCGTCCACTAGGTCAGAAGGAGTTCGGGACCAAGGTCGAACTCAAGAACATCAATTCGTTCAAGTTCGTCAAGGATGCCATCGAGTATGAAATCAAGCGCCAGACGAAGGTGTTGAACGAGGGGGGCAAGGTCAGCCAGGAGACCCGGCTCTGGAACCTCGATCGTGGCGAGACGGTGGTGATGCGCTCCAAAGAGGAGGCGCACGATTATCGTTATTTCCCCGATCCCGATCTGGTGCCGCTCAAACTGGAGAAGGAATGGATCGAGAGATTTCGTGACGGCATGTCAGAATTACCGGCGGACAAACGAAATCGCTTCGTAAGAGAGTTTGGGCTTTCAGAATATGATGCAGGTGTTCTGACTGCTGACAAAGATATTGCTGAATTGTTTGAGTGCACAGTTGCGAAGCAAACATCGGCAGTTGGTGTATCTGGGGAGATTTTGGGCAAGGAAACAGGAAATTGGATTATGGTGGAGGTGTTGGCATTGTTAAAGAGGGTTGAGGCTGGCGATGGACAGTCGAAATCTTCTTTTGTAATTGCAGGATGCCCGCTTTCTCCGGATAACCTAGCCGAACTGTTGCTCATGAAACGAAGTGGGGAAATAAGTGCTCCAATTGCTAAGTCGGTGCTCGAAGAAATGTGGCGCACAAACCAGCGTCCAGGCGAGATCGTCAAAGCTAAAGGCCTTACGCAAGTCTCCGACGAAGGCGCGCTGGAGAAGATCATCGACGACGTGCTCGCGAAGAGTCCAACGCAAGTGGCGCAGTTCAAAGAGGGCAAACAGCAAGTGCTTGGATTCCTGGTCGGGCAGATGATGAAAGCGACGGGCGGGAAGGCGAATCCGGGAAAGGTGAATGAGTTGTTAAAGAAGAGATTGGTTGGAGGGTGATGGGGTTAGGGATTTGACGGAGGGCGGTCAGACAGGCTGCTCAAAAAGGCGGCCAACGAGGCCGCAGGGGAGAGAAAACCGGAGGCGTACCCTCTGGGGTACGGTGAGGATTTTGTCGACCCGAGAACGAAGTTGGGGGTCTTTTTCAGCAGCCTGAGAGGGGAATATGAGCGCGATTCGCGAGATCAAAGGTCGACAGATATTGGATTCACGGGGGAATCCGACGATCGAGGCGGAGGTTACGCTGGAGAGTGGGGCGCATGGGCGGGCGGCGGTGCCGTCCGGGGCCTCGACCGGGGAGAAGGAAGCGATCGAACTGCGCGATGGCGACAAGAAACGCTGGATGGGGAAAGGCGTCTCGAAGGCCGTGGCCAATATCAGCAAGCTGATCGCACCGGAGCTGTTAGGGAAGGAAGCGTTCGATCAAGCAGACATCGACCAGACGATGATCGATCTGGATGGTACAAAAACAAAGGGCAAGCTCGGCGCCAACGCTATTCTCGGTGTGTCGCTGGCCGTGGCGAGGGCGGCGGCGGCGGAAACGGGCCAGCCGCTCTACCGATATCTTGGTGGGACGAATGCGCGAGTGTTGCCGGTGCCGCTCATGAACATCATCAACGGCGGAGCCCATGCCGATAATCGGTTGGACTTGCAAGAGTTCATGATCATGCCGGTAGGGGCGGCCAGTTTCAGCGAGGCGTTTCGGATGGCGACGGAGGTGTTTCACACGCTGAAGTCGCTGTTGAAGAAAAAGGGACTGAACACAGCGGTGGGTGACGAAGGCGGGTTCGCACCGGACCTCCAATCGAACGAAGAAGCGCTCAGCCTGATCATGCAGGCGATCGAAGAGGCGGGCTACAAACCAGGGCGCGATATTGCCCTTGCGCTGGACTGTGCGGCCAGCGAACTCTACGAAAAGGGCCGGTACCTCCTTGAAGCCGAAAAGAATCCTGAGCGCTCCTCCGAGGAGATGATCAGTTATTATGGGAAGCTCGTGGATCGATACCCGATTCTTTCCATCGAGGATGGGTTGAGCGAGTTGGATTGGAAGGGTTGGAAGTTGATGACGGAGAAGTTGGGCAAGCGGGTTCAATTGGTCGGAGACGATATCTTCGTGACCAATGTGGAAATCTTTGCCAAGGGGATCAAGGAGGGGATTGCGAATTCCATTCTGATCAAGCTTAATCAAATCGGCACGTTGACGGAAACATTGGAGGCGATTGAGTTGGCGAAACGGTCCGGCTACACGGCGATCATTTCGCATCGGTCAGGAGAAACTGAAGATACGACGATTGCGGACGTGGCGGTCGCGACTAATAGCGGGCTCATCAAGACCGGGTCGCTGTCTCGGACGGATCGCGTGGCCAAGTACAATCAATTGCTCCGGATCGAGGAAGAGCTGGGTTCGAACGCAATCTATAGAGGTCGTGAGGCGGTGCCGGGTCGATGTTGAGGACGAGCGAGCGACGATGATCATTAAGCAGAATCGTGGCCGGCAGTGGCTCGATTGGCAGCGCCGCATGGTGACAGGCGCGCACTATATTGGAGTGGCCGTGTGTCTGTTGCTGCTCATTGTCTTGGTTTTTGGCGACATGGGTCTGCCGCGCTACTTTTCCATGCGTGAGCAGGTTCAACAGCTGGACATCGATCTTCAAGAGTTGCAACGGGCGACTCGCACGCTTCGAGGGGATATCGATGGCCTGGAGCACGATCCCGCGAAAGTCGAACGGTTGGCGCGAGAGCAGCTCGGCTACGTGCGCAAAGGTGAAACCGTGTATCAACTGGTTCCATCGCCATCACAAGAGCGGCCACGCCCGTAGCTCTATGAAATTTGGCACAGTCGCGATCATTGGACGGCCGAACGTCGGCAAGTCGACCTTGCTCAATCGATTGCTTGAGCAGAAGATTGCGATCGTGTCGGACAAGCCGCAAACGACAAGGACGAGAATTCTGGGAGTCGTGCATGCACCGGGTGCGCAGATTGCCCTACTCGATACGCCGGGGTTGCACAAACCGCAACATCTACTCAATCGCCGCATGGTCCGCACCACGGTCGATGTGCTGGAAGAGGCGGATATCTTGTACGTATTAATGGATGCGACCAGCTTGCCAGGCCCCGGCGACCTCTTGGTCCTCGACCATGTGAAAGGAGCGATCAGGAAGCGTCCGCGCTCGGTCATCCTGGTATTGAACAAGGTAGATGTGGTCAATAAGCTGAAGTTGTTGCCGGTGATAGAAACGTATGCCAGGTTGTTCGAGTGGACGGATGTGGTTCCGGTATCGGCTGAGACCGGCGACAACGTCGATCGATTGCTATCCGTAACTGTGGCCCAGCTTTCGGAAGGGGAGGGGGCCTATGATGCAGATACCGTCACCGATCAATCCATGCGAACTTTGGCGGCCGAGATGATTCGCGAGAAGCTGTTGCGTCAGACCTACGAAGAAGTGCCGTACTCGGTTGCCGTGGAGATCGACGAATTTGTTGAGGAGGGGAAGCTGGCCCGCATCAGCGCGACGGTGCTGGTTGAGCGAGAGTCGCATAAGGCGATTGTGATCGGGAAGCATGGAGAGAGGCTCAAGGCGGTCGGGACCGAGGCACGACGCGACATGGAACAAATCTTCGGGATGAAAGTGTTTCTGCAGCTGTGGGTGAAAGTGCGGGAGGCGTGGCGAGAAGACGAGCATGCCCTCACCGAATTAGGTTACTAGCAGGATCGTAATGCAGCCGACGGAACGTATGACAGAATCGAGTCCAGTGGATCCGCGCCCTCGTCCAGGGGATAAAGATCTCCTCCGCGATGCGTTGCGCGACCAGGCCGATCGAGGCCGGACCAAATTCGACATCGTGCTGTTGTCCGTGCAACGGCTGTTGCACCGGGGCGCGATCACCAATCTTGCGAAGATGCTGGGGCGGATGCATCAGGCAGACGTGGCGCAAGTAATCATGCATCTGTCGTCCCCCAAAGAAAAGCGGGAAGTTTTCGAGTTGGTGCGAGGCGAGTCGAAGCGGGGACAAGTGCTGAGCGAACTCGACAGCGACAGTATCAATCAGGTGCTTGCAGACCTGCTGCACTCGGATATTGCCTGGCTGATCAAAGACCTCGGTCATGACGACGTGGCCTACCTCCTCGGGGTTCTGCCGGAAGAACGGGCGAAAGAAATTCTTTCGCTGATGCGGGAAGAGGACTCTACGGAAGTCGCCGACCTCCTGAAATATCCGAAGGACACGGCCGGCGGCATCATGACGACGGAATTTTTAGCGCTCTCGGAAGATGCGACGGCGCAAGAGGCCATCCAGCGTCTCCAACTGGCGACGGATGCGGAACTGGTGTTCTAGATCTATGTGACCGACAAGGATGAGCGCTTGGTCGGAGTGCTCTCTCTGCGGCGGCTGCTGACGGCCCCTCCCGCGACGCCGCTGAAAAACATCGCCACGCGCGACGTGATCAGCGTGACGGTCGACATGGATCAGGAAGAGGTCGCACGTCAGGTGGCGAGTTATAACTTGCTCGCAATTCCGGTCATCGACAACGATACCAGATTGGTCGGCATCATCACGGTTGACGACGTTGTGGACGTGATCCGTGAAGAAGCGACCGAAGACATGCTCAAGATGGCTGGCGCGATCGAAGAGGACTCGGTCTCGAAATCATCCAGTGTGACGGCGGCAAAACACAGGCTTCCGTGGCTCTTTACGAATCTCGTCGGCAGTCTATTGTCGGGGGCGATTCTGTGGGAATTCCGGTACACGATTCAGGAGGTGGTGGCCATCGTCAGTTTTATCCCGGTCATTGCCGCGATGGGAGGAAATGTGGGCCTCCAGTCATCGACCCTCATTATTCGAGGATTGGCAACCGGCCTGATCGAGCTGACGGATGTGCGCAGCGTGTTTTTCAGGGAAATCAAAGTCGGGCTCTTGATGGGGCTCGCCTGCGGCGTGATTCTCACGGTTGTCGGCTGGATTTGGCATCAAGAATTTCTGGGTATGGTTGTGGGACTCTCGCTGATTATCGCATTCATGGTCTCAACCAGCATGGCGACATTCATGCCCATTTTGCTGAAACGAATGAAGGTGGACCCTGCCGTCGCGGCTGGTCCTTTTGTGACGACCGCCAATGACATCACAGGTATTACCATCTATCTTTCTTTGGCCACGCTGTTCATGGAATACCTTCGCTAGCAGGATGCTGAAAAAGTCTGCCAGCTTCGTTCTCGGCTCATCGAAATCCTCAACGTACCCCAGAGGGTACGCCTCCGGTTTCGACTCGCCTGCGGCCTTGCTGGACGAACTTTTTGAGCATCCTGCTGACCAGTTAGGCGCTATCACGTTACGTATTATCACAGCAGCGTGTTGCACAAAAATCG
>DATIQH010000215.1:0-3912 GCA_035471155.1 Nitrospiraceae bacterium
CAGCTCGTGAACGAATTTGAGTTGGTGCGCCAGCGTCTGATGGCTGAGCACGCGACGCTCGCTCATGACACGCTCGCCGATGACGCATAAGGAAGTGAGGCATTAACATGGGGAAGAAAACAATCCTGATCGTGGATGACAATGCGGACACCCGATTGGTACTCAGTGCTCGTTTGAGAGCCAATCACTATTACACCGTCTTTGCCGCCGATGCACTCCAAGCAATGGCTGTAGCTCGGAAGGAGCAGCCGGATGTGATTTTGCTTGATTTGGGTCTTCCCGGTGGGAATGGCATGATAGTTCTAGAGAGGTTAAAAGCCAACACCTGTCTGAGTGGCATCCCCGTCATCATCGTAACGGCTGAGGATCCACTGGGGGCTGAAGTCCGTGCCATCGAGGCTGGCGCAATTGCGTTCCTTCAAAAGCCCGTGGATCAAGACAAGCTCATGGCCGCGGTGCAGCAGGCTGTGGGAACAACCTGAGGCCAATCTTTAAAGAGTATTCTTTGTGCCTGGGGGGAAATAATGCTAGCAGTTTTGATTCTAGACAGTAAAGAGATTTGCTTCCCTGGACAGCATGCGCCCAAGGCTGCCGTCCGTCAGTACATCCCCGTCACAATCACAAAGCCCAAACCCTTCAGGTGGACCAAGACTGCTGATGACATTTAACCAGTGTGGCCAGATTTTGTCCGCGCCCTTCAGAGACAGGACACTAGATCGGCATGTATCTGAAAACGCGTGCGCGCGAGGTCCGATGCGGCAAAATATGACACCTCGCACAATCATTGCTGATAAGGAGAACTAGCATGACGACGGCGCCCAGAGCTGAAAAACTGACCCTCTTCCTGGCCGAAGATGAAGAAGGCACTGCCATCCTGCTCAAATTTCTTCTGGCGCGAGGAGGCTACACGGTCGTGCACGCCGCGGACGGCCAACAGGCACAATCCATGATCGACCAGATGCCTCCGCCCACACTGGTGCTCCTCGACATCATGCTGCCGTACCTCAACGGGCTGCAACTCCTTGCACACATTCGCCAGAAAGCAGAATGGCAGCATGTCCCGATCATCATGCTCACAGCCGATTCGAACGAGCGTGATATTGAGCAGGCCCTTGCTGCAGGGGCCAATGATTATATGGTGAAACCGTTCAATCCCCGAGAATTGACTGCCCGATTGCAACGGTTCGTCAAGGTCGCGTCCTGAGAACTTCTACCATGGATGCTGGATGGACAGGGACAAGCGCGTTCGGGTCGATGGCCCAAGTTGGATGGATTCTCACCATCACCATCCACGCCGTCATTCTTCTGCTCGTTTTGTGGATTATTGTCTTCAGGGTGCTGCGACGAAGTACGGAACGGCGTCGACGGAACATGGTTGCTGTTTGGCGCCCGGTGCTGGCCGAGAGCCTGGCCGAAGCTCCTGCTACTCTGCCGCCCATTCACCCGCGGGACCACGTCCTGTTCCTGTATCTATGGAACTCCATGCAGGAGTCGATTAAAGGAGATGCCTCAGAGCAACTAAACGATGTGGCACGCCGGACAGGTATGGATACTGTCGCTGTGCGACTTCTCCACACAGGACGACTTCGACTACAGCTGCTGGCCGTTGCCACGCTGGGCCATCTTAAAGAGGTATCTGTCTGGGAGGAACTGGTCCGGCTGGCCCATGCGCATAATGCGTTTCTCGCCATCGAGGCGGCGCGGGCGATGGTCCGTATTCGCCCCAAGGCAGCGATCCCCCTCCTCATTCCCCTCATCAGCACGCGGAGCGATTGGTCTCCGTTGAAAGTCATGGCGTTGCTAAACGAGGCGGGGGCCGATCTGGTGGCGGCCGCACTTGCGCAAGCCACGGTTTCAGCACCGCCGCCCATTGCTGCACGTCTTATCCGGTTATTGGCGTCACTGCGTAGCCACTATGCGGTGCCGATTATTCGCCAGCTCATGAACGAGCAGGAGCTGGCTGAGAATGTGATTGCCGCTAGCCTCTTCTTCTTCGGGGAATGCAGTGATCCACGAGACCTTCCAATGGTCAGGGTCTATCTCACGCACCCAACGTGGTACATCCGTGTGCAGGCCGTGACGGCGTTGGGAAAGATCGGGCTGGAAGAAGACGAGCCGCGCTTGATCGGTCTTTTGGGAGATACCTACTGGTGGGTTCGCTACCGGGCCGCGGAGGCGTTGTCTAATCTCCCGTCCATGACTGAGGCGAAAATGGTCGAGGTTCAGGCTACCTTGCAGACCACTGAATCTCAGGAGGTCATCACGCCCTTCCTCGCAAAATTCCGCGCCACGAAGACGGCCACGGCCTTGCCGGCGGCCTAGGCGCTGCGTTTCCTTGGCACTTCTGTTTGGCTTGGCAAAAAGCGCAGCGCCATCGCTCCCACGGCTTCCTGAAGAATCGCGAACCGACTGGCTCGTCTATGGGAATGGGATAGAATCGACCATGATCGAATGTCCATCCCTCAGGCACCTCGAGTGCGAGGCCTGGCAGAGGCGGGAGAATCTCCAACTTCACCACATAGGCCAAGCCAACATTCTCAACATCCGCCCGCCCGCTGTTGCGTGTACCACTACTGTCAGAACTGTGAGATGGAGTGAACTAGTTCAGCCTACCGCCAACACCTGAACGCTGATCAAGGTGCCTCCAGCCCGTGAATACTCCGGTAGCCTTGTTAGCGCCTCTGGGGACAACACCGTTCTGGAGATCACCGGAAAGACCAGCATCACACTGTGACCGAGTGCCTCCTGCACATCGCTCTAATGTAGAATGGAATGCCTTGGACTTGAGCCATGGGCCAGCCCCCAGCTAGCTCCAATCAGGTTTGGCCAACAGAGTCGCTAGACGGCTTGTCGTCCCGTGACTAGAGATCGTCGAGTCCGTACGCACTGCCGGTTTGACTACAGAAGTATGGCTGGAGCCCATCACACTGGAAAACCGATGGGAATTTTTTTAGGGAATCTCAACATGCGTGACGGAACCTGGTCCGAACAGAATCCAAATCCAGATGGCGATCGAAAGAACGATAATCGCGATACCCGCCAATCAAATGAACGGTGACCGTTCCAGCAACTTGAGACCCTCACCAGTGATAAATCAAACTGAGACTTCCTCCTCGGCGGATATAGAGAAATCCGCGGTCTTCATAGTAGCCCATAGCTTCCGCCGAAAAACGATCCGTGATCGGGAATATCACTCCACCCTGAATCGTGTGGCTGGCGACGCGGGTAAAGTCCTGTGCGGCGACAATGCGTTCACCCGACGTCCCGAACGAGCCGGAAGCGAATAATTGTAGCCGATCGGTTGGCCGCCATGTGAGTTGCGAAGACAGGGTGATGGCGCCAGTGTTCGGGATTATGTAGACCTTTTCGGTGAGCCACAAATTGAACGGCAGGTACAGGGTCAATCCGGGAAGCAACAGGTCGATATCATCTTTCTTATAATTCAGACGGCGATAGCCGAAGGACACCTCAATCGGAGCCAACGAAGAATGCACGCCGCCCAGCCCTTGGGTCACCTCGCCGACGAACGAGTAATTGGGTGCAAAGTTGGGATTCATCGTCCCTTGTGCCGCCACATACCCCCAGGCGCGCTGCCACAGGGGACTATAGTATTCTGCCGATACCGGAGTATCGTGAAAGCCGAAGCGATTGATGGGTTCCACCCGCACGACCAACGTCTGATCGCCAATCGGTTTCGCCACTTCGAACAGCAGATCCCGCTCATCCGGTCGATTATTCGTATAGGTATAGTGTCCATAGCCGACCTTGGCATAGTCGCGGTACGGAAGGCGTAATCCGGTCAGCCCTTGCCCGATGGGTGCGCGGGGCGACGCAGCCAATTCTGCTTTGAGGGATTGAATCTGCCACTGCACCTCCTGATCCTTCGTTTCCTCAAAGATCGACTCGTAGAGG
>DATIQH010000216.1:0-6231 GCA_035471155.1 Nitrospiraceae bacterium
GGGTCTCGATCACGTGCCCGTTGCGCAGCAGCACCCCATCCTTCACTTGCATGTTGGATGGAAGCAGCCCCCCCCATCGCTTGATCTTCAACACCCGCTTGCTTAACAGGGCCGGCCCGGTGCGAAGGGTGAAGATCAAGGCCCTGCGTCGCAAGACCTGCGGCGAATGTCACCGCATGCTGCTCGGCAATTCCCACGTCGTAGATTCGGTTCGGAAACTCTTTCTCGAAAATATTGAGGCCGGTCCCTTCGCACATCGCTGCCGTAATCGCCACGATCCGCTTGTCCTCTCGGGCCAGCTTCACCAACGATTCGATCGCGATCTGCGTATAGGACGGCCGCGCCGCTTTCTTCGCCGGCGCCCCGGTTTCTCTGACGAACGGCGGACAGGCATGGAACCACACAGGATTCTTCACCGCAGGTTCATAGCCCAGCCCTTTTTTCGTGATGACATGGAGCAACACCGGCCCCTTCATCTTGAGCGCGTTGTCCAACGTGGGCAGCAGGTGCTCGAAGTTATGTCCGTCGATCGGCCCCGCATACCTGAACCCAAGCTCTTCAAAAAGCAGCCCTGGAAGGATTGCCCCCTTAGCCAGCTCTTCAGCCCGGCGAGCCCACTTTTGCACATCCGATCCGATATGGGGAATTTTCCCCAGTAGTTGCCCTGTTTCCTCCCGCATCTTGGCATAAAACTCACCGGTGAAGGTTCGGTTCAAATAGGAGGAGATGGCTCCGACGTTTTTCGAGATGGACATTTGATTGTCGTTCAGAATGACCAGGAAGTCTTTCCCCAGCCCTCCGGCATGGTGCAAACCTTCCAGCGTCATACCGGCCGTCATAGCCCCATCGCCGACAACGCAGACAACCTTGTGCCGCTGTTTCAATTGTTCCCGCGCCTCGACCATACCGTAGGCCGCAGAAACACCGGTTCCCGCATGGCCTGCGTTGAATGTATCGTAGACGCTCTCTTCGCGTTTGGTGAACCCGCTCAAACCTCCGTACTGTCGAAGCGTATGAAACTGCTCCCGCCGTCCGGTCAGCAGTTTATGCGCGTAGGCTTGATTGCTCGTGTCCCACACGATCTTATCCTTGGGGGGATTGAGCAGGTAGTGCAGTGCCACCGTAAGTTCAATCACTCCAAGGTTCGAAGCGAGGTGCCCTCCGACGTTGGACACTACGCCGATAATCTGCTCGCGTAGCTCCTGGCACAAAGCGGGAAACTGCGCCGGTGACAGCCGTTTCAGATCGGCCGGATCTTTAATGGTCTTCAAAATTGACATAGCAAATGCTCCTTTGCGTCAATGCGTCCGCCTAGAACGACGAGAATGAGCTGGGCGCAGATAAGCACTGGCGAAGCCCTGTGGCAGCTTGGATGCACAACAGGGCGAGTTTCACATGGGAGTCCCATGATGTCAAGGGGTTAGCCAATGCGATCCAACTTATTGGCGACGTGCGTCTGATTCGAACCGATAGGTGAGCATGGTTGAAAGGGTGAAATCTGCAGCGCTCCCGGTAATAAAGTCGAGATTCTCCACCGCATACACTTGCCACAAAAAATGTGGGATCACACGATAGCTGAATCCCAGAACTGTTTCTGTAACACTTTGGTCGAACACAGGTGAGCCGGTCCCGGAAAACGGCGACGAGTAGTAGTTAAAATGTGTGGTGATCGACAGGTTCTCCGACCAGAGGTATTCGATAGCGGCAAGCGCTGACAGAGTAGGCTTTAGGCTCAACCCTGCTATGGTACCGGTCGGGACAACTCCCGTCATGTTCGCGTAAAGTATCCATCGGCTCGCCACGAGCTTTTCGGCCGCGAGACCCAATCCGAAATCCGGACTCCCGCTTCCAAAAAAGGCTGCTTGATCCCCTGTCGGCAACTTCACTGCGCCTCGGAGCGAAACAGCAGGCATCGCTGTCCCTTCCGTCAAAATCTGATACTTACTCATCAGGGTCGTATCTCCCAGCCCCATGGCTCCAGGACCTCCGCCCATGATTGTTCGCCCGTTTCGAGTGACATTAAATAAGAAATTGGTGTCGCGAAGTGCCGCCTGCGCAGGATTCAAACCGGTTGTCGCCCGTTCGACCGCTGTGATGGCCCCATTCATAAATCCGTGATACCGGTAAAGCACCGGTATTTCGAGCCCAAGCTCCAACTTGTCAGTGGCGCCGTATCGAAGGAAGAGGCCGGATCTGAGCGTTTCAAATTTCACGGCCACGTTGATCGGCGGCGTATTATCGTTGTAGATACTGGCGGTCTCGGCAAGCTCCAACCGCACGTCGACCGTACCCGGTTTCACGACAGCTGCGCGATCGCCAGGAAGACCTAACACCAGCTGCTGAAAGGGCTGGAAGTTTCTGACTGGGAATGGACCAAACCCCTCAGCTCCAACTGGCGCAGGCTGTAAAAACAGAAAGAAAATGAGTGCGGCAAAAACTACTCGATATACAATCAAGCATACTTGGAGTTTCACACATCCATGCTCCCAGGTGATCGAGTAACGGGCTTAACCCCTACTCTACATATTCGCGGCTCACTCTCCTGAATACGTTCATCGGCATGCAATCAACAGTATTTCCCGACTATTCCCAACAGATCTGTTGTTTCCCAAGGGCCATAAATTTTTGCACAGGGTAATGTGAAAACGGGGTGCTTGGCTACCCCTCATGAGCATGAGATGGGGAACGAAAATAGCGGCGATCGTAAACCCCGGTGCGGCATGAGCTACCTGATACAACGCCTTGTTCCTCTAAACCTGACGCGGTTACCTATCAATATGGGAAATCGAGTCCGGCAAAGACCGCACCGCCTTCCCGACTGTAGCCGTAGTCGATCCGCCCGACGACATTGGGCTTGACGAGTCCACGGAACCCAATACCTGGAGTCATGCGGTAGTCCTTAGACGTGACGTCGTTGATGCTATTGAAGACCTGTCCTGTGTCCAAAAATGGCGCGATCTCAAAATCCGCAGTCGTCCCTGCAATCTTCGCTCGCACCAAATGGATACGCTCTTCGACACTCCACGAGATGAGATTCTTATCGATGAAACGATCGACGCCATAGCCTCGCAAGTTGTTCTGTCCGCCCAACGAGCTTTGCTCGAAAAACGGCACCTGATCCCCGATGGTAACTTGCAGGTTCGCTCGCATGACGAGAATCGCGCGCTTCGATTCACTCGGAAGCAGCTTCTTGACCTCAAGTTCATAACGAGAGTAGACGGGGTGATCGCCGTTGCGGATATTGTGGTTCACCTCCGCATAAGCCGTGACGGCCATCCCATCGGTCGGCGAGACGAGACTGTTACGCGTATCGTAGTGGAACGTCGCCCGGTTTCCAAAAATGAGCGTCTCGCCCTGAACGCCCTCGATGGTGGAAAACTGAGTACCTGTAAACGGAAGATCCGTAGCGCCCTGCTGCAAACTGACTTGCCGAAATCGCTGGCCGACTGATACTTGCGTCACCTCATTCACATGAACCCCGAATCGCCAGTTTACCCGCCCTTCACGCGCAGTGTAATTCGTTTCCGCTGACTCTGTTGTTGATTCCCCTAAGCCAAAAAACCGAGCGGTGGCATTTTTGAAAAACGTGGCGCTAAAGTTCAATGCGTAGCGCCCCTGACTGAACGCAGGATCGGCGTAACTGAATAGCACTTTGCGCTCGATCTTTTCCGCAGCCGATACGATGAGCCGCATCTCTCGTCCCCCAGGCTCGTATTGAAACAAGTTGATCGCCGCGCGTGTCCCGACGATGGAATTATGAATGACCATCGGGGCAAGGAGATATTTGAGCTCGCCATCGGGATCGGTTTTTAGAATCGGAACGATCAACCCTGCATCGTTCCCATCGTTCTTGCTGGTGGACACGGCAGGAATCGGAAAATACTCGACGCCGGCGCCTGCATCCTCCGCCATCAAGACAACACTCCCTGCGAGAAACACGAGGGCAGCGGCGATGAAGCCTCGCAGGCTTGTCATGGAATTCATGAAAAGAGTTATGGAGTGTTGGGCTTAACGGATTTCTTGCGAAGCTGGTCCACCAAGTCGGCGAATGTTGAAGTACGGAGGATCTTCGAGAACTGCCCTCTGTAATTATTGACTAAGCTGACACCGTCCACCACCACGTCATACACCCGCCAATCGGCGCCTTTGTTGAGCAAGCGATAATCGAGCGGAATTTCGACCTTGCCGGTCAGCACTTTGGTCCTGACCTCGGCATAGTCTTTCTCTGTCCGTTCATTGAGATACTGTACCCCTTCTCCGGAATAGCTTTCGATCTTGTCGGCGTAGGAATTGGTTAAGAGCGTCCTGAACAAGGCGACAAATTCTTCTTTGTCTTTGTCCGATAGCTTACTCCAAGGAGTTCCCAGCGACCGTTTCGACATTTCCTGATAGTCAAACCGATCTCCGATAACCTGTTCCAATCGCTGCCGGCGTTCCTCGGCCTTCCCCGGCTGTTTGAGTTCCTTGTCCTGAACGATTTTCAGCACCTCGTCGATGGTGCCTTTCATGGCCTCGGTCGCACCGCCCGCCACTGCCGGCTGGACGGCGACCCCGCCAAGCAGCAACAGTAGACAAACGATCCCACTCGCGACGCTCCCCCAATGCCATCTCTGCTCTCGCGTAACGGCAGATCCCTGAGTCTCCATATGTCCTCTCCTTGAATACACCGACATGCATTCCTTGATCAGCCCATTACTTCACGTTGCCATGAACAAACTGACTCACCAACTCTTCAAGATCGAGGCCCGATTCGGTATCGCGTATCGTATCTCCCGGCTTGAGCGGATCGCCACCTCCTCCCGGAGACAAGGCCAAGAATTTTTCACCGATAATGCCTCGCGTCTTGATCGATGCTATGGTATCCGTATAGAGTTTGATGGTGTTGTTGACCGCCAGTTTCACCATCGCACGATCCTGATTGAGCGTAATCCCTCGGACCCTGCCGACTTCGACCCCGGCGATCTCGATCGCCGAACCAGGTTTGAGCCCCGAGGCGCTATTGAATTGCGCCTCGACTTCATAGACGCCCCCCCCGATCAACTCGAGCTTCCCAAGCTTGACCGAGAGATAGGCGAGACACAACAGGCCGACGAGCACGAACACACCGACCACCATCTCTAACTTGGTCTTTTCCATCTTTGGTATCCCCCTCTCACTCGACCAGCGATCCAGGCAGCGCCACAGTCCCACCGGCTGAAATGAATTCTAGAATGTCCGGATCGGTCGTTCGCTGAAACTCAGCGGCCGTGGCCATCAAGACAATCTTGCCTTTTCGAAGCATCGCCACCCAATCGGAAATCCCGAAGATCTCCGGAATTTCATGGCTGACCATAATCGCCGTAAAACCGAACCGCCGCTGCATGGCCACAATTAAATCGTGAATAGACTTAGCCAGCAAAGGGTCCAACCCCGTCGTCGGCTCATCGAAGAGGATAATCTCCGGTTCCATGACCAATGCGCGGGCCAAGCCAGCCCTCTTTCGCATGCCACCGCTTAATTCTGCAGGAAACTTATGTCCCATCCCCGACAATCCAACTTCCCTCAGCTTCTCTTCGACCCGTTGCCCCACCTCCGGCCCCTTCATGCGTAACTTCTCCCGCAACGGGAACGCCACATTTTCGAAGACCGAAAGCGAGTCGAACAACGCAGCGCCTTGAAAGAGCATCGCAAACCGTTTCCGTACATCGTTCAAGCGCGTCCCCGACAGGCGAGAGATCTCCACATCGTCGACCCATACCTCACCACGATCCGGCTGCATGAGTCCGATGATGTGCTTGAGGAGCACACTCTTTCCCGATCCACTGCCACCGATGATGGTCGTCAGTTTGCCGACAGGGATCGTGAGGTCAACTCCCTGCAAGACCGGCTGGTCAGCAAATTTTTTTTCGACACCGACCAGCCTGATCATAGGTGTTACAGCAAGACCGACGTGAGAAAATAGTCCCCTACAAGGATGAGCACCGAAGATAAGACCACCGCCTCCGTCGTCGCGCTCCCAAGTCCCTCGGCACTCTGTCTCGTATAGAACCCTTTATAACAGCAGACCCAGCTGACGATTAGTCCAAAGGCGATCGACTTGAGAAGGCCGCCATAGACGTCTTTCCATTCCACAGCTGATTCGACCGAATTCCAATAGGCCCCTTCGCTCACACCCAACAAGTCCACACCGACAAGTGAGCCGCCATAGATACCGACCACATCGAACAGGGCCACAAGCAGCGGGACCCCGCA
>DATIQH010000217.1:0-7001 GCA_035471155.1 Nitrospiraceae bacterium
CAGCTCGTGGCTCATTTTGTCCAAGCGGCGGCAGTATCTGGAGGTGCCGATCGCGAGGGATCATCAGTTGGCAGTGAGCGAGACGATGGAAGGGGAAGTCTCGCGCGAACTCGTCGGTCATGAGACGCTGAACGGCTATCCGACCGAACTGTTCGAAGTCACCGTCGCCGAGAATGGGGAGACTCGGCAATACTATCAGTGGGTGACCAAGGTTCAGCGGTTTCCGGTGAAGACGGTGAGCAAGCAGGGTCAGTGGTCGGAAGAGTTTCGCCATGTGATCTTCACCGAGCAATCTTCGTTCTTGTTCGAACTCCCGCGACGCTTGGATTGGGCCAATCCGACCGCAGAGACACAACATTAACGATCTTAACGATGCAAGACAGGGAGGCAGCAGTGAAACGGTCGATCATGATGGGCCTGTGTCTTGGCGCGGTCGTTCACCTGAGCATGGGATTCCCGGCAAGCGCGTATGACACAGTGGTCGTGACTGACGGGGCGGTGCTACGGGGCACGGTGACATTTGAAGGGATTGTGCCGGAGCCCAAAGCTTTCGAGTTGCGCCGATTTCCGGACCGCATGTTTTGCGGCGCCATTTCCGATGGTGACGGGCATCGGTTTCTCAAGGAAGTGAATGTCGAGCAGGGCGGCGGCCTCAAAGATGTCGTGGTCGTCGTGGAAGGGGTGGAGCGCGGGAAGCCCTTCACCTTTACGAATGCCCAGGTCGAAGCCAACGTCTGCCAGTTTCTTCCCTTCGTCACCGTCGTGAGCGATAAGCGGCAACTGACTGTGACCAATCGGGATCCCGTGTCGCATGATATTCAAGGCTACTCGTACGACCAGGCGGGAGTGGATATTGTCCTCCATCGGCCTTCGCTGAAAGCGACCGGCACCACCGATATCGTGCATCTGGTCAAAGGGCGGAAAGTCTTCACCATGCAGTGCGGCATGCATCCCTACATGCAGAATTGGGGATATGCGATCGACAACCCGTATTATGCCGTCACAGACTCGGACGGCTCATTTTCCATCGGCGACCTTCCTCCCGGCACCTACGTGGTCAAAGCCTGGCATCCTATTCTGGGCATCCACGAACGGGAGCTGACGGTCAAACCGAACGCCACAGCTACATTCGATGTGCGATTTGACGCGAAGTGACCAAGGGCCACGGTACAAATCCAAGCCATTAGCGCGGTGCGGTCTTTGCCGAATCCTCCTTTGGCACGATAGGGCTGACTGCGTTCTGATCTCGTCCAGGCTGATAGGTCTCCAATATTTTCGTGATCGTCGGCATCACTCGTGTTTCTTCCGGGAGCGGCATTTTGATTCGGATCCCACGACCTTCGTTGCGCCCGAGTGAAAAAATGTGGTGTTCGACGATGTCGTCCTGCTTGCTATCCGAATACGTGAATGTCATTTGTATAGCAGGGAATCCGGCCAGCGACATCTCCTGATCCTGCCGCCACTTCACCGTGATCGTTTTCTTGCCGTAGAGTTCCGTGATAATGCGACGATGGGCCGCGGCAAATTCATCGAGCGTCTGCCGTCTATCCTGGCTCTTGCCCTCCAAGAGATTCATGTGCCCGGACAAGGCGACGAGACTGTTGTCGATAGGAGGATAGAGCGTCACGCCGACCCCGTCCGGCAGTGGATTTCCAAGACGCCAGGTTTCCGGATAACGGACGGAGAATCCGAAGCGGGCGTTCGTATAGATTTTCCAGGCGCGCTCTTCGTTCTCCGGCACAGCGGCGAAGCCGGCATGGTTCGTCATGCCAGGACTCATCAGAATCGCGACCAGCAGGCCACTCCAGACTATGTAAGTTCTCATAGAAAACAGTCACCTTCTCCTATCGAGCGGACCGTGCACAGCGAAACCCGATGGTCGCGGCGCGCCGATCCGGTGATGCTCCGCTTCTCGTGGCCGTTCGCAACAAAGCCGGGGCACTCTTCCACGATCCGCCGCGCACCACCTTGTACCGTCCGTTGGCAGGTCCGTGGGGGTTACGATCCGGCATGGTCGCATAGTAGTCGATTCCAAACCAGTCCTCGACCCACTCGGCGGCGTTCCCCGCCATATGATGCAACCCATAGGGGCTTTGTCCCTCCTTCCCCTTGTCGACGGGCGCGACGATGGGAATCTCGTGAACGTGATATTGCCCGAACATTGCGAGCGCGGGTGTCGGAGGTCTTTGCCCCCAAGGAAACAGGTTGCCGCTGTCTCCGCGAGCCGCTTTTTCCCACTCGGCTTCCGTCGGGAGCCGCTTTTCGTGTGTGCGGCAAAAGTCCGAGGCTTCGGACCAGGTGACGTAGAGTGCCGGCCAGCGTGCCAATGTCTCGGGCGACATGGCATGGATCGTCGTGAGATGATCGATCAATTTCCGCACTTCTTCGGGGAGAGGACGTTGTTGCTGTCGCAGCCACGACAAATACTCTCCCAAGCTTACTTCATCACGATCGATTTCATACTGACTGAGCCAGACACGACGCTGCGGCTGCTCGGTGTCGTCGTACTGAAGATCGAAACTGAAGGGTTCATGGCTTGTGCGGGCGGTGCCCATGATAAAGGGGCCTTCGGCAACGGTCACCATGAGAGCGCCGTTGGCGAGCGCGGCAATGTCCTCAACTGAGCGCTGCGCGTCGTTCGCCGATGCTGTTGCGGTGCGCAGAAACGATGCGCCCATGACGGTCGCGATGAGAATATAGCCGATGGCGCGAAGATATCTTCGGACTCGGCTTGTATGTCCGGCAATGCGGCGGTCATTCTGCATGACGATCAAACACCATGATGAAAAAGAGCCAATGCCGGATACTGGCTACCAGTATGAATGCCAGGCCATCATCAGCACAAGGTTGAACACGTCAACCTTCCGTCTTCAGCCTGTGTGACCCGTCGCGCGTTCCCTGCCAGTTTCGATTCGCTATCACCCGCAATGCCTCACTTTAATCGAGTTACTGTCCAAGAAGTTAGACGGCGCAACTCATTGTGTTTATTCGTATCGATTCCAGAACGCCCCTGTTCTGTTTATGCCTGTCGAAGAATGCAACAGAATTACACAGCCGAATCTGCTCTTTCCAGCCGGCTCACCTTCGTATCCGCCTGTGCAATGGGGAGAAGCGCATCGCGTATGAGCCCAGGCACGGTTGTTGCGGATACTACTGTGCGGTCTTGCGGTGAAGCGCCGGATGATTGTAGGCTGGCTTGTGAGGTATGCTTTTCTCCACAAGGAAAAGAGAGCCGCAACCTTTTGCGAAGGTTCCGGTCAGCAACGAAGCGCTCGGATGCCGGCCATCAACGAGAGCCGGAAGAATCGAAGGAGAGTTGTATGAGCAGGCGCCATCTGTTTATAGCAGTGTTGGTCTTCGCGCTCGTTGCCATGGCGGGCGATGACTACGAGTTGCGAGCAGCCGGAGACGCGAGTCCCATCCGTGTGGCGGAGATGCAGAAGGCGGTTCGCGATCTCTGGCTCGGGCACATCTTTTTGATTCAGCACGTCGTGCTCTACAATGCGGTAACCGATCCGGCGGCGCGGGATGCCGCTGACAAGCAAGTCTTGGCCAATGCAAAACAGATTGCGAACACGTTCACGCCGTTCTACGGGCCAACGAGATCCGAGAAGCTCTTTACCTTGCTGAGCGAACATTATGGCGCAGTCAAAGAATACTCCGAGGCCACCATCGCGGGGAATACGCGACAACAAGATAGTGCGCTTGCCCGTATGGCGTCCAATGCCGAGGACATGGATACATTCTTCAACGGAATCAATCCACACAACCTGCCGAAAGACACCGTTCGAGGCCTGATCGCGGCGCATGGAGCCCACCATGTTCTCCAAATCAACCAGTACAAGAAAAAGGAGTACGCAAAGCTGGAGGAAACCTGGTCGATGATGCTGCAACATGTGTATGTCATTGCGGATACGCTCGTGACAGCATTGGCCAAGCAGTTTCCGGCGAGGTTCTCGTGACTCTCGTCGCATGCGCCGATGCAGAAGAAGAACATAATAAGTGCGTGTGCAAGCAGGAGACTTGATCACGCAGACGCCGATCTTTTATTATGTGCGGCATCAACGATCAAAAGGTTGCGACTGTGATCTTTCTCTCGTTGCCGATGGGACTGGAATCGACAATCCAGTACGTGGAAGAAGCATTCCGACTCTCCCTGCCCTGGGCAAGAGCCAACTCCAAACCTGTTTCAAGCTCGACCCCGCTCTGGCGGCTTCACGACTGTCCTCGTGACTTGGACTCGCCGGAGTGCAAGCGGTTTTACCCGAAACAATTGCCGCGCGTCACTATCCTGACGGAATGTGAGGCCTTTCAACGTGTCCAGCCGAGCGGCGGCGGTATCTGTGCCGACCCCACTCTCAACCTTGACCTGAGCCTGAACCTTTCAGAAGGCTGACGGGTTTTCTTCAGCATCCTGTCAGAAGATAAGGAGGCTGCGACAATGGGCCATCACCTGAATACAGGCGCAGGAGATGGCCGAAGAGCGTGGGATATCCCGACAATAGGGTTGTTTACTCTCGTGACCTCGATGGGGCTCATCGGGGTGCCGCTCTTTGGCTACGTCTATGGCTATACGAAGCTGGACTGGGCTCTGGCGGGTCTGCTCTATCTCATCAGTGGACTGGGCATTACCGTGGGGTACCACCGGATGATTGCCCATCGCAGCTTCCGGTGCCCGGACTGGGTCAAGGCGGCGTTTCTGATCGCAGGCAGTTTGGCGATGGAGAACTCGGCGTTGAAATGGACTGCCAATCATGCTCGGCACCATGCGCGCGTGGATCAGGAGGAGGATCCCTACAACGCGACGAAAGGATTTTGGTACAGCCACTGCGTCTGGTTCTTCATGAAAAGCCCGTACAAGACCGAACGATATGCGCCCTGGCTGCGGGAAGATCCGATAGTGATGTGGCAGCACCGCTGGTATGTTCCCCTTCTCCTGTCCGGCCTGGCACTGCCGCTTCTCGTCGGCTACGCTTACAATGGCTGGATAGGCGGCGTGGGCTGTTTCTTGCTGGCCGGTTTTGGGCGGATCTTTCTGGTGCTGAACTCCACGTTCTGCATCAATTCCGTCTGCCATCTCTGGGGAAGCCAGCCCTACAGCCGGTCCAATTCCAGTCGGGACAGTTGGTGGGTATCGCTGATTACGCTGGGAGAGGGATACCATAATTACCATCACACCTTTCCGCGGGACTATCGGAACGGACACCAGTGGTACAACGTCGATCCGTCGAAATGGCTCATTTACACGTTATCCAAGCTGGGGCTCGCCGAAGGGTTGGTCAGATGCGATTCGGGCAATCGAACCGGGAGAAGGTCGCGCAGTCCAATGCAGGAAGATATTGAGATCAGCGCGGAGGAGACCGTCGCAGCCGCGAATCCCCGATTGCAGCAGAAGCACTCGTGAATAGCGCGGGTTGAGCCTGCTAGGATTGCGGGCGCCGGTCGAGGGTAGAGGAAATGTTTATGAGAGGGCTGACGCGAGAACAGAGCATTTTCTTAAAGGTGGCCCGCGCCTATGTCGGGGAAGAGCGGCCGGATATGAGTTTCCGGTTTTCGTTCGATGGCGCTCCTCAACCTATGATCGGCAGCGGTTCAAGAATTGTGGACGTGTCGTTTCACAATGCAGAGCGCCTCTTTCAGAGAATATTTCTGGAAGGAAGTATGGGATTGGGCGAAGGGTATTCCGAAGGGCTCATCGAGGTGAAGGACGAAGACTATAAAGAGTTCTTGTGTATTTGTGTCTACGCAACTTCCCCGCGCATTCTCCGGCAACTTTCAATCTTCGACATGCTGGCCGCGGTCCGGGCCAGAGCAGGCGGTTATTTTACCAGGCCTCGGCAGAACGCGACCATCGACAACCATTACTCTCTCAGCGACTGGTTCGATAACGACGATGACTCGAATACATTCTTCCACTATTGGCTGGATCGGGACCATCGTATGTATTCCTGTGGGAAATGGGACCCGGAGACCAAGACACTTGAAGAGTCTGAAACGAACAAGCTGGAATTGTATGCCAAGCGAATGGGTATCGACGAGAGCAGCCGGGGAAAGACCCTGCTCGACTTGGGCTGTGGATGGGGAGGAGTGTTGTTTTTCATGGCGGAGAGATTCGGTATTCGCGCCAAGGGGCTCACCCTGTCCACAGCGCAACATCGGTATATTACAGAAGAAATTCAACGCAGGCAGTTGCAAGATCTTGTCACGGTGGAATTAAGAAACGTCCATGATATGGAAGGGAAGTACGACTACATCATTTCCATCGGCATGTTGGAGCACATTACCGACTTCGATGACCTCTATGAGAAAACAGCCAGGGCTTTGAATCCAGGCGGGCAGGCGCTGATGCATTCGATCTATTCGGAGTCATGGTTCTATAAAGCGGATCGCTGGTTTCTGAAATATATTTTTCCGTACGGCGCGTGCCCGAATTTCTCTTCTAACATGAGATGCTTTAGCAAATACTTCGCTGTAGTCGAACCGAAAAAGATGCCGTACTTGTCGTATCCGAAAACGCTCGACGCCTGGTTCGCAAATTTTTGTCAAGCCGAGCCTCAGATTCGAGAGCTTTTGCGACAGGGCAGCAAAGTCAAGGATGTGGATTTTGCGGTCAGGACGTTCAAGCACTACTTGGCAATCGCATCCGTCAGTCTGACGTTCTCCGGGTTTGTGGGGCACACCCTCGTCAAAGAGCCCAGAGTTCACTCATAGCCCGCACGCGCAGGAGCGCTTCTGCTACAATCGCCGACCGCTGATTCGATCGAGACGTGTGAGACTGCCGGGAAAAGCACGACAGGTGGAGCAGCCTTCGGGTCGCGCTCGTCACGCGCTTTGATTAATAGAGGGGTTCGATCAGATCTATATCGAGCGCGAGGGTCGGCTGTCGGAAACCGACATCGTGTTTCGCGACGAGCGTCACCTGCAGCAGATCATCGAACGCATTGTGAGCGCTGTCGGGCGTCGCATCGACGAGTCGAGCCCGATGGTCGACGCGCGCCTCA
>DATIQH010000218.1:0-4722 GCA_035471155.1 Nitrospiraceae bacterium
GAATGTCTCTGCCCGGTGGCCGACCAAGCGGTGGCCGGCTGCGTCGTTCGCCGAAGTCGCAGATCGGCTGCTGCAGGAAGGATATGGCGCGGTGGTGATGATCGGCGGTCCTGACGAACGAGCGGATGTTGTTGCGGTGAGCGGAATGATGAAGACACCTGCTGTCAATCTGGCCGGAGCCACGACCGTGGGGTTGCTGCCGGCGCTCCTGAGCAAGGCGTCGCTGCTGATTACGAACGATTCAGGTCCGATGCATGTGGCGGCGGCGGTCGGTACGCCGGTGGTAGCCTTGTTCGGGCCGACGAGTGCAGCGCGGACCGGCCCCTATGGGGTGGGTCATGATGTGTTGACGGGGAAGGTCCCTTGCAGCCCCTGTTTCAGCCGGACGTGCCACAATACTCTGCCATTAGAGTGTCTGAAACTGGTGTCGCCACAACAAGTATTGGCGGAAGTTCGAGCGCGGCGGTCCCTGCGAGTGGTCCCTCGATGAACGTCCTCTTAGTCCGGCCTGACGGGATCGGCGATGAAATATTGTGTTTGCCGGTCGCCTCCGCACTGCGCCGGCTTCTGCCGGATGCGCGGATCACGTTCCTATCCAGCGAGTATGCAGCCCCGCTCTTGGCTCACCATCCGGATCTCGACGAGGTCTGGACCGTCACGGGTCGGGAATCCATGCGCGAGTTGAAGGCGTTGTTTCGCCGGGCCGTCGATGCGGCGGTGTTTCTCAAGCCGTTCAAGCGTTTGATGTGGGCGGCGTTCCTGGCGCGGGTTCCGATTCGAGTGGCGACCGGCTATCGCTGGTATAGCGTGTTGGCGAATCGCCGGATCTATGAACATCGAAAGGACTTTTCCAAGCATGAAACCGCCTATAACGTCGGCATGCTTGCGGGGCTTGGATTGCAGCCTGGCATCGTCTCTCCACCGAGCCTGGTGCTGACCGATGCAGAGCGAGCGTGGGGGCAGGAGCGCTTGCGGGCAATGTCGACACCAAGGGTCGTGCTTCATCCCGGCGGGTTTGCGGCCAGGCGCTGGCGCGTTGAGCACTATCATTCGCTCGTGCGTGAGTTGCATCGGAAGGGCGCGGGGGTGGTGCTGACCGGAAGCCAGGCGGAGGCAGATATGTTCAACCAGCAGAAGGACAACGGCGAGCCGCTTCCTGCCTCGGTTCTGAATCTGATGGGGCAGGTATCGGTACGTGAGTTGATGGCTGTGATTTCGGCGAGTCACGCAGTGGTCTCCGGAGCCACAGGCCCGGCCCATATTGCCGCAGCCTGCGGGGTTCCGAATGTCAGTCTGTTCGATCCGCGTCGCAACAACCTTCCAACGCGGTGGCAGCCGCTCGGACAAGGAGTCGTCCTGCGTCCGGATGTGCCAACCTGCGAAAAATGCATTTACGAAGCCTGTCCCTATTGGGACTGTCTCGACCGGCTGACGGTCGAGACGGTGGCACGGCAAGTCATGGAGGTCACTCACCAGCCTGCGCCGCTCAAGGTCGTGCATGTCTAGTAGGATGCTGAAAAAGTCCGCCAGCGTCGTTCTCGCATCGCTCAGAGGCTCAACGTACCTAGGCGTACGTCTCGCCTCTCTGCTCGCTGCGGCCTTGCTGAATGGCCTTTTTGAGCATCCTGATTTGTCCTATGCTTTTGGCTCAGACAGCGGACCATTGGATTTCTAGGAAGTCAGCATCGTTATGCCGCTGCCTGCTAAACTTTCCGTTTATGTGATCGCATACAACGACGAGCCCAACATGCGGGCCTGTCTGGAGTCTGTGGCGGGCTGGGGTGATGAGTTGATCGTCGTGGATTCCCACAGTACGGATCAGACGGCTGCCATCAGTCGTGAGTTTACGAATAGGGTCTATCAAGTCGATTTCAAAGGGTTCGGTGATCTGCGCAATCAGGCGGTCGCACTCACAACCCATGAGTGGGTCTTCAGTTTGGATAGTGACGAGAGGATGACGACCGAGTTGCGGGAAGAGATTCGACTGCTGCTCGACCGCGGACCGGAGGCGGATGCCTACTTTGTTCCGAGAAAGAACTATTTTTTAGGGCGGTGGATCAAGCATTGCGGCTGGTATCCCGACTATCGGCAGCCTCAATTGTTTCGAAAGGGACGGTTTCGGTACCGTGAAGAATTGGTCCATGAAAGCTTTGACTGCGATGGGTCGGTCGGGCATCTCAAGAGTCCCGCGCTGCAATATCCATTTCGGGACATCGATCACTATGTCGCAAAGCAGGACCGCTACTCGGATTTGATGGCCCGTCGCATGGCGGAACAGGGCCGCCGGTTCTCCTTTCACCAACTGCTCACTCATCCACTCGGGGCGTTTTTGAAAATGTATGTGCAGCGCACCGGTTTCCTCGACGGCATGCCCGGCTTGATTCTTTCAGGACTCTATGCCTATTACACCTTCATCAAGTATGCGAAATTCTGGGAGCTCTCGAAAGGGAATTAACTCAGTGAACCATTGTGAGATCGGGTGATTCTTCTTCGACGCGGGTTTTGGGGGTAGGTCAGCCGGAAAGGCAAGACGATGAAGCGATTGCCATGGTGGAGAAGGCCGTACTTAGCCAGACGTGTGCTGGAAATCGGTCCGGGCCACAATCCATTCGCCGGGGTCACGCATCTGCTGGAACGGTATGTCTCTGACGGGCGTGAACGAGGCGGAAACGCTTTGTTGGTTCCGACGTCTGCAAGGCTGATCGTCGGCGAAGCTACGGCCTTACCCTTTGCCAAGAGGTCGTTCGATTTTGTCTATGCCTCGCATGTGCTTGAACACGTGGAGGATCCTGTTCAAGCCTGCGGGGAAATCATGCGTGTGGGGGCGGCGGGATATGTCGAAACTCCATCGCCATTCCTTGAGCAGGGGTTGGCCATTGGAGACGAGTCTTCTCCATCGCATTGGTTTCATCGGTGGTTCGTGTTCTCACTGGGCAGCAACCAGTTGGTGTTCGAGCCAAAATCGGTGGAGGAGGTGGCTCGGTTTTGCTCATGTCCGGACGGTCAGTTTCTCCACGAGTTTTATGCGGCGGTTGATTTTCGTGAGGCCCAGCATTGGTTCCGCCGGACGGCGAAGACCACCGTCTTTTATTGGAAGTCGTCGTTTCAGGTCGAGATGCGTGATCGGATGATGGACTGCCAACTGGATGGGCGACCGTGCCGGTTCTCCGGAATGAGGCGCGTGCTCGTATCAAACTGCAACGATCTTCTTCGCGCGCGCCGGATTGGGCGGCTCACACAATGCTTCCCCGAGGTGCGGGAGGTGTTTCGAAAATTTGGCCGGTACTCTCTTCTGGTGCATTAGACGGAATCATGATGAGTATTGTTGTCGTCGTTCGTAATCAGCTCGGTCACAATAGGCTCTTCCTCGAAGAGCCTCGTCGTCAGTTCTACGAATTGGGAAGCCTGTCAGTTCCTCAAGGTGGAGTTCAGCTGTGACCACTGTTTCGACTCTGCCCACTGTGGCGTGTGTGGTGATCACCAAGAATGAAGAACCCAATATTCAAGACTGTCTGAGGTCAGCTCAGTGGGCCGATGAGTTAATCGTGGTCGATGCGGAGAGCCATGACAAGACCGTGGAGTTGGCCCGCGCCTGCGGCGCAAAGGTTTTTGTGCGTCCCTGGCCAGGCTTCGGCCTCCAGAAGAATTTCGGGATCGGACAGGCGTCGTCCGACTGGATTCTGATCCTCGATGCAGATGAACGAGTAACCGAGGAACTTTGTGAAGAGGTGCGGACGTGTCTCAAGCAGTGGAGACCAGGCTCTCCGGTGGCCTACAGAATTCCCAGGCGAAACTTTTTTTACGGAGCCTGGGTTAGAGGGGGAGGTGTCTACCCCGATTATCAAGTGCGCCTGTTTCGGCGGGGGATCGCTCGGTACAACGATGTTGCCGTGCATGAAAACCTCATCGTCGATGGAGAGATTGGAACATTGACGGGGCACCTCGATCATTACACTGAGCGGCGCATTCAAGACCACTTCAAGAAGTTCGGACTCTATACCACGCTGGCGGCACAGGAGAAGGCCAAGACGGTTCGAACGGTTCACTGGAGCGATCTGATCGTTCGTCCTCTGGTGGTCTTTGTCAAAAACTTTGTTTTGAAACAGGGGGCTTCCGACGGAGTGAACGGGTTCATTGTCTGCGTTTTTGCCAGCATGTACACCTTTGTAAAATACGCCAAACTATGGGATCTGACTCGGGGAACCGTGTCTCATCCGAAAGTCCGGTAGTGGGAGCACGAATTCTGTACGTGCACGGGATTGGGTCGATTGGTGGGGCCGAGCGTGATCTGATCGCACTCCTGAGCAGACTGGACCGGCGTATCTGGCATCCAGCCATCGCGTGCCCCGAAACGGGTCCCTTGCGCGAGGTGGCCCTGGCGCAGCATGTGCCTATCTATCCAGTCAATCTGCCGCCCTGGAGAAAAGCATCTTCTCTGATGAGTCGGCACGCGGGTGTACGTGGTCTGCACAAGCTGTTGGCTGACGTCCAGCCGGCCTTGGTCCACGTGAATGATCTCTGGTGGGTTCCTCACACGGTCCGAGCTGTGGCCGGGCTCTCGCGTCGTATACCCATCATCGCCCATGTTCGGCAGGAGACTCAGCAGAAGAAGGTGAGTCAGTATGCCTTGAACCGAGTGGACAATGTTGTTGCGGTATCGCATCAAGTCGAGCAGGGATTGCTGACCGGCGGCGTCTCGCCTAATCGTGTTCGCACGCTCTA
>DATIQH010000219.1:0-3407 GCA_035471155.1 Nitrospiraceae bacterium
CGAGTACCCGGCATGGATCTGCCAGCGTTCCGAATACTGCCAGGTAGCCATCATGCTTGCCTCATTGCCCACATGCCCACTCGAGGCGTACGGATTGTGGGTCAGCCTCCAGGATCCAAAGTTCTTAACGAGTTGCAATCCGACGGCCTGGCTCTTTTCAGGGTGGAACTGACAGGCCACCACATTATCCCGCCAGACACTTGAGACAAATGGGATGCCGTACGTGGTCGTCGCCGCCGCGATCTGTCGGTCGACCGGATCGACAAAATACGAATGCACAAAATACCAATAGTCTCCGGTCGTAATCCCCTCGAACAACGGACAAGGCCGTTGAATGTTGACCTGATTCCACCCCATGTGAGGAACTTTCAGCGCCGGATCGATCTCAAATCGCCTGACCCTGCCTGGAATGATGCCGAGTCCTTTGTGAGTGCCGAACTCTTCGCTCTCCGTGAACAATAGCTGGAGCCCCAAACAGATTCCCAGAAATGGTTTTCCCGATTGAATTGCTGTACGAATCGGTTCCGTCAACCCATATCGCTCAACATTGGCCATGCAATCGCCAAACGCACCGACACCAGGCAAGACGACATGACTTGCATTCCCGATTACGTGCGGATCACGCGTCACCACCGCCTGATGCCCCACCGCCTCAAAGGCCTTGGAGACACTGCGGAGATTGCCCATGCCGTAGTCGATAATTGCTATCACAGAAACCATCCAAATCTCAGGAAGATGTAACAATACCGCAACCAGCTCTCTCCCGCTACTCCTCTCTGATCAAACAAAAGGGGGCCAGGCATCAGTAGCCCTGTCCCCCCTCACCATTCGGCGTTGTCAGTTGGACGATATCTACAGCATCCCCTTCGTCGATAGCACTTTACCGGCCAGCCGCTCTTCCAACATGGTCGCCTGATCGAGCGCTTTGGCCAACGCCTTGAAGATAGCTTCCATAATGTGGTGCGGGTTGCGGCCGTACATGAGATTCACGTGGAGATTCAAGCCACCGTGGGTCACGAAGGCCTGGAAAAAGTCTTCGAACAGCCCCAAATCAAAGGCTTTGATCTTCCGATCCGGCAAACTCACGTTGTACACGAGATAGGGCCGGCCGCTGAGATCCACCGTGACTTGCGCCAGCGTTTCATCGAGCGGCGCCGAGGCGAATCCGAATCGCTTGATTCCCGCTTTCTCGCCCAATGCCTGATGCAGGGCCTTGCCCATGACGATGCCGACATCCTCGACCGTGTGGTGCTCGTCGATATCGATGTCGCCCTTGGCCTGGACGGTCAGATCAAAGAACCCGTGCTTGGACAGCAGCTCCAACATGTGATCAAAGAAACGAATCCCTGTGTCGATCTTTCCCTGGCCGCTGCCGTCCAGCGTCCATTCGACCAGAATATCCGTCTCTTTTGTGGCACGGTGAATCGACGACTGTCGAGGCGCTGAACCTTTCTTCTTCATGAGAACCTGCTCTGGGCTGATTTCGCGTGAGCGTCGAACCCTTCGATGTTGGCCAATCGGACGATATGATCCTTCACCTTGCTCAATTCGTCACGCGTATAGTGCACGATGTTGCTCACCTTGATGTAGTCGTGGACGGAGAGCGCCGAAAAGAAGCGCGCCGTCCCGCCGGTTGGCAAGACGTGATTCGGGCCTGCAACGTAATCCGCAACCGACGGAGGAGTGTACCGTCCCAGGAAGAGTGCTCCTGCATGACGGATTTTCTCTATGTAGTCGAACGGCTCACTGACGGAGAGCGTCAGATGTTCCGGAGCAATCTGATTGGCCACCACAATGGCTTCGTCCATGGTAGCGACCACGAAGGCCACCGAATGGCGTGCAATGGACCTGGCCGCGATCTTTTCCCGTTGTAGTCCCTTCAACTGACTCTCGATGAGGCGCGCCACGTCTTTTGCCAACTGGGCTGATGTGGTGACGAGATAGACCTGCGCATCTTCGTCATGCTCCGCTTCGCAGAGAAGATCGGCCGCGACATGAATCGGTTTGGCATTGTCATCTGCGACGACGAGCAGTTCGCTCGGACCCGCCACCATATCGATCCCGACTGTGCCGTAGAGAAGCCGCTTGGCTGTCGCGACATAAATATTGCCGGGGCCTACAATTTTGTCGACGCGCTGGATCGTTTTGGTCCCATAGGCCATCGCTCCGATGGCTTGCACGCCCCCGACACGATAGATTTCCGTGACGCCGGCAATGTCTGCTGCAACCAGTAGATAGGGATTGATCGGGCCCTTTTGTGGCGGTGTACACATCACCACGCGGGAAACGCCCGCAACCTTGGCCGGAATCGCGCACATCAGGACCGATGAGGGATAGACGGCCTTGCCTCCCGGCACATACACGCCGACCGCATCGACCGGCGTCACCACCTGCCCCAACGTCGCCTCGTGGTCCTGATACATCCACGTCTTCATGCGCTGGCGTTCGTGGAACGACGTAATCCGCTGGGCCGCAAATCGGAGCGCGTCGCCTTCGTCTTTCCGGATATGGAAATACGCCTCTTTGATTTCTTCGGGAGAGACGCGCAGCCCTGTGTCCTTCATGGAGACGCGGTCGAACTGTTTCGTATAACGGAGGACGGCCTTGTCGCCACCCCGTTCCACGGCTTGCAGAATCGCCTTGACCGTCTTTTCGACGGCAGCCCCTTGGACGCGACCACGCGACGTCACTTTCTTAAGTGCGGGGAGAAAGGCTCGCTCGGTAGAGTCCACAATCTTCATGTGCGCACCCGTCTGATTGTTCGATGTGCCCCGCGCGAAGATCTGCGCGGAGCGGCTGTTCGAAACCTGGTTGGTACGCTGACGACACCTCGGAGCTTTTTGATCAGCTCCGTGACTACCGCATGCTTCAGCTTCAAACTCGCCCGATTGACGACCAGCCGGGCCGTGGACTGAGCGATGCATTCCACTTCGACAAGGTCATGTGCCTTGAGCGTATTGCCCGTTTCAACAAGATCGACGATCCGATCGGCTAGGCCGACCAACGGCGCCAGTTCAATCGAGCCGTATAGTTTTACAATTTCGACCGACACGCCGCGCTGATTGAAATACCGCTCGGTGATCTTCGGATACTTGGTCGCCACCCGAATTTTCGAGGACAACCGGTCACGCGAGGCTTGTCCCTTGAGCGCAGCGACGGCGATTCTACACGCTCCGATTCCTAAATCCAATGGCTCATAGACGTCGCTATCCTGCTCCATCAAGACATCTTTCCCGACAATCCCGACATCTGCCGCGCCATATTCGACATAGGTCGGCACATCCGTTGGCACTGCGGAGCGAGCGCGCCCTTCGAGGACGTCACGCCTTGGCCGCGACGAGCGGCTCGAGCGGCGTCAAGCGCACGCGCGCGGGGTCGACGGGCGAGAGGTGCGGCTCCTCGACCTC
>DATIQH010000220.1:0-4573 GCA_035471155.1 Nitrospiraceae bacterium
AACCAACAGCGAGGCCCACGGCGCCAGTCGCACCTTCTCTCGATCCGATGTTCAGTGAAGGACAAAAGGTGACCGTTACAGCAGAGAACACGGCTCCCGGCGGAAACATTCAGTTGTTTGCAGATTCAACGAGCAGCAACCCCGGACCGATCGTTCACCCAGGAGTTTCATTGACCATCATCGACGGTGATTTACAGTCCGGAGGCTGGGTGTATTTAGTGCGCACCGACGAAGGCGCAAAAGGCTGGGTCTCGGAGAAACGTCTTCGCTTGAAGTTTTAGTTCCCGCATTTTCTCTCACCGAGTGGTCTGCTGAACAGACACATTCTCGCCTGTTAGACAATCTCCCTGTGCTATAATCCGCACGTTTTCCATCTCTGGTCATACCAAGATTATCGATGCGACCCTGATGAACATGCTTTCAGCGATTATCTTTGACTTCGATGGAGTTATTGCAGACACCGAACCTCTCCATTTCGCCAGCTTTCGTCAGACACTGGCTGAAATCGGCATTAGCCTGAGTGAGCCAGCCTACTACGCCGACTACTTGGGATACGACGATCGGGGCTGCTTTATCGCAGCACTCACCGCGCACCAGCGCCCCACCGACCCAGCCGCTCTCGCACAGCTCATGCAACGAAAAGCCCATGCCTATTTACAATCGGTGCAGGAGCATCTCGTCATTTTCCCCGGAGTTCGCGAGTTTGTGCGTGAAGCCGCTGCCGCCTATCCCTTGGCCATCGCGTCCGGCGCCCTCCGCCATGAAATAGAAGTGATCCTTGAACAGGCGGGGCTCCAAAAGGAATTTCTTCATATCACCAGTGCGGAAGACGTCTCCAGAGGAAAACCCGACCCTCAACCCTTTCTTCACGCTCTCGACGCGTTGAATCGACAGCGCCGCGAGCAGGCCATCACTGCCGAATCCTGCTTGGTGATTGAGGACTCCATCCCCGGTATCCGCGGCGCAAAAGCCGCCGGGATGAACGTCCTTGCCGTCGCAAACACACACACGATCCAAGATCTTCATGAAGCCCATGCAGTCGTTCACAGTCTTGCACAGGTTCATCTCGACGAACTCCGCGCGCGCTTCTGGACCGGCGCATAAGAGCTGGATGCTATGAGAATCTGCTCCTTGCTTCCGAGTGCGACCGAAGTGATCGCTTTGCTTGGCCTCAGCGATGAATTGGTCGGGATCAGCCATGAGTGCGACTACCCTCCCTCTGTCAAGAATGTGCCCATTATGGTGGAACCAATGATTCCGCCTCATGGTCTGTCCAGCGACAACATCGACAGACAGGTTCATCAGCTTGTGGCGTCACGACAACGGCTCTATCGGCTGAACGACCAACTGTTGCGGCAGGCGCAACCAGATTTGATCCTGTCCCAAGACCTCTGCCATGTCTGCGCGGTCACACCGGACCAACTACACGAGGCTCTAAGTGGCATGCCACAGCAGCCGACCATCCTCACGTTGAACCCCAGTACGGTCCATGACGTGATCGACGATGTCGTTCGGATCGGCGATGCCGTCGGCCGGTCGGTAGAGGGCCGCCGTCTCGCCGCACAACTACGCGACCGGCTCGCTGCCATTCAAGCTCGCGTTCAGAACACCTCGCATCGCCCTCGTGTGGCCTGTATTGAATGGCTTGCCCCACTTTACGTCGCAGGCCACTGGGTTCCTGAAATGGTCCAGCTGGCCGGCGGCCAGGATGTCCTCGCGCAGCCTGGCAGTTCCTCACGGGTTGTGACGTGGGACGAGATCCTGAACGCAGCCCCGGAAGTCCTCATCGTGATGCCCTGTGGTTTTTCTGTTGAACGGACACACACCGAATTGTTCGAGCTGATGCAGCAACCGGGTCAATGGCACCTCTCCACGGATCTGGCGCAACGCACATTCTTGGTCGATGCCTCTTCCTATTTCAGCAGGCCTGGCCCTCGCTTGATCGACGGCATCGAACTCCTGGCTGCCATCCTGCATCCGTCAGATCACAACCACGTTCATGAATCCATGGCCTGTCGTCTCGGACTTCTGCCGATTTGCCAACACCCATGACGTCGCTCTCTGTCGCTCATGCGCAAGCCTACTGCACGGCTCTCACCAAAAAGAGCGGGAGCAATTTTTATTACTCCTTCCTCTTCCTGCCAAAAAAGCGGCGCGCCGCGATGTACACGGTCTATGCGTTCTGCAAGGAAGTCGACAATGCCGTCGACGAGCCGCCGGCAGGAAGCAACCCTCAGGAAGAACTGCGACGGTGGCGGGCCGAGCTTGATGCAGCCTACCGCGGCACGCCGACCTTTCCGGTGACCATTAGTTTGGCCGAGCATATAAGACAACTCTCTATCCCGCAGGCCTATTTCGATGAACTCATTAAAGGGGTCGAAATGGATCTCACGGCCGCACGATACGCCTCGTTTCAAGATCTCTCGCTCTACTGCTATCGTGTCGCGTCGGTCGTGGGACTGATCTGCCTCCATATCTTCGGCCCGACATCGGCCAGGGCGCAAGACTATGCCGTCAATCTCGGCATGGCATTTCAACTGACCAACATTCTACGGGACATCGGGGCCGACGCAGCCCAAGGCCGCATCTATCTCCCCCAGGAAGATCTCCACAAGTTCGGTTGCACAGAGGAAACAATTCTCCAGCGGCAAGAACGCGATACCCTCCGTGAACTGTTCCGTTTCGAAACCGCGAGAGCCCATGAATATTACGCGAAAGCGCAGGCGGCATTCGAAGCCTTGCCGGCAAGCGACCGGCAAGCGTTGACGGTTGCTGAAATCATGCGCGCAGTGTACTTCAGAATTCTGAAAAAGATTGAGGAACCGAGACATCGGATATTCGGCCCTCGTGCCCGGCTCACAACGAGTCATCGACTGGCAGTGGCCGCCGGAGTGTGGTTCCGCTCACGATCCACGTGAAACCCCCTGGCTCCCAATCTGTCGTGATTCTTGGAGGAGGCCCGGCCGGTCTCACCGCCGCTTACCGCCTCGCCTGCCAGGGCTATCGCGTCACAGTCGTCGAACAGCGCCCGCTGCTTGGCGGCGCCTCCATAGGTGAACACTTTCACAACGACCCTGAGCCCTTCACCATCCTCGGCTGCCACCACGCAACACATGAGTTACTGCACTCGCTGCATTCAGATCCACAGCAGCCGGAAGAGATGGCAATCCCACTAGAATTTCGCCTCCCTGACGGCTCCTTCGTTCATTACCCACGTACCTCTTTTCCCGCTCCTCTTCACACCTGGATGAATCTTCTGAGGTTTGCCGGAATCCCCTGGAAGGAACGATGGCGGCTGGCATCATGGGTGGAACAGCTGTGGGAAGGCGATACGGAACTGCCTGCCGATCTGGAACAGCGCACCGCCGACGACTGGCTTGCGTCAATCGGCCAGAGCGCGCAGACGCGCAGCCTTGTCTGGAATCCACTCGCGCACTGGTTGACCGGCAACGATCTTTGTACGATGTCCGCCGATGCCTTCGTGCGCTCGATGAAACCCGTGTTCCTGAGCACTCATCCGGATAGCCGCATCTCGGTTGTGCAGGACTCACTTCTAGCCTGTTTTGTACAGCCGATCACCGAAGCTTTGACACAACGGAACGCCTCCATCTTGCGCAAGACTGAAGCCACGCAGCTCCGTTACGAACAAGAGCGCATCTCAGGCGTCCTGCTGCAGAATGGTTCCTTGTTGCAAGCCGATTGGTATGTAACCGCCCTGCCGCCTCAACAACTCACGCCCCTGCTTCCAGAGCGATGGCTGACTCGCTACGCCTATTTTCAGCAACTTGTGGAATTGCGATCCATCGACAACGCTATCCTGCACGTGCGTGCCGAACAGCCCTGTGTCACTCCTCGCCTCATCCTGCTGAATGACACATCGTTTCACTCAGTACTCGTGACAGCGACAATGCCCGATCGCACAGACTTCAGTCTCACCACGACCGACCGTCAGTTCGCGCAGATTCGACCTGACTCACCTCCTGATCTCGCGATCCCTGACCGGCTCAAATCGTGGGGTCTTCTTATGCCTGGCCGCAGCGTTGCATCGACCCGCTGCCGAACGATCTCCAATGCCATCCTCTCACTTAAACCTGGAACCAAGTCACATCGACCCCTCCAACGCAGTCCGATTACGAACTTGCTGCTGGCTGGTAGTTGGACCGATACAGGCTGGCCTCCCAACCTTGAAAGCGCCATCGTCAGTGGCAACCGCTGCGCGGAAGTGATCGCTCTCGATCGGTCAGCTTGACGACAATCCAATCCAGTGGTAGCTCATCTCGCGATGAGGAAGCCGTTCGCTGGATGTGCTTCCAGCCCCTATGCGTAACGGCAATCCTCTTTCCCCACATTTCTCTCCATTGACAAGAAAAGTCGGCCTGCCTAAAATCCTTTGAGCTTTTCACCGGACCCCTTTCACTCCATGACTCTACTCGAACTCAGCAAGTCTCTCCACAACTGCCAACGTTGTAAGCTCGCGAAGATGGGCCGCACTCAAGTGGTGTTCGGTGTGGGGAATCCGCACGCAAGCGTGATGTTCGTAGGCGAAGCGCCGGGCTTCAACGAAGACCAGCAG
>DATIQH010000221.1:0-4252 GCA_035471155.1 Nitrospiraceae bacterium
GGATCGTTCGTGTCGTCGTTGCAGCATTGCGGCGTGAGCGGGACTGGCGGACACGCACAACCGGGGTAAATCTGCCTCTGCGCTTGCGCTGATGGTGGCGCCTGATGAGGCGTGCCAGAATCTGCAGCGACTCATGGCTGAGGGGGTTGAAGGACCATTCGGTTTGTATGAAGCGATCGACTATACGCCTTCCCGTCTTCCACGGGGGCAATCGAGTGCAGTGATTCGCTCCTACATGGCCCACCACGAGGGCATGAGCTTGCTATCTCTGGCCTATCTGCTCCTGGACCGTCCGATGCAGAAGCGATTCGAATCTGATCCGTTGTTCCAGGCGACCACGCTGTTGCTTCAGGAGCGGATTCCAAAGGCGACGGCATCCTATTCTCACACCGTGGAGCTCTCCGACTTACGTACGACCTTTGGTGATGCCGAGATGCCCGTGCGCCGGTATAGCAGCCCTCACACTCCGATACCGGAGGTGCAATTGTTGTCGAACGGCCGATACCACATGATGATCACGAACGCGGGAGGTGGGTACAGCCGTTGGAAGGATCTCGCCGTCACACGCTGGCGCGAAGACAGTACCTGCGACAATTGGGGCACGTTCTGTTACATCCGCGACGTGGAGAGCGGGGAGTTCTGGTCCACGGCCTATCAGCCGACGCTCAAGCAATCGAAGAATTACGAAGTCATTTTTTCTGAGGGACGGGTTGAGTTTCGCCGACGCGAACAGAATATCGAGACGCATACCGAAATTGTAGTGTCGCCGGAGGATGATATCGAACTGCGTCGAATCCGCATCACCAACGGCTCGCGAACCAGACGGACGATCGAGATCACGAGTTACGCGGAAGTCGTGCTCGCATCGTCTGCCGCAGACGCGTTGCATCCGGCGTTCAGTAATCTCTTTGTTCAGACCGAGATCATCCGCGACCGGCACGCGATCCTTTGCACGCGCCGGCCCCGCTCCCGCGACGAGCACTCGCCCTGGATGTGTCATCTCATGGCAGTGCATGGAGCACAGATCGGAACGATGTCCTACGAGACGGACCGCCTACAGTTCATTGGCCGCGGTCGCACTCCCGCTGATCCACAGGCCATGAGTCATTACGGGGCGCTCTCGGGCAGCGAAGGCTCTGTGCTCGATCCGATTGTCGCCATCCGGTGTCGAATCACGCTCGATCCGGAAGAGTCGGCTACGATTGATATGGTGTCCGGCATCGGCGACACCCGCGACGTCTGTCTGGGGCTGATCGAGAAATACCATGATCGGCGCCTCGCCGATCGTGTCTTCGATTTGGCGTGGACCCATAGCCAGGTGGTTATGCGGCAGTTGAATGCCACCGAAGCCGATGCGCAACTCTATGGCCGACTGGCCAACTCTGTTCTCTATGCGAATTCCTCTCTGCGGGCTGATCCAGGCGATCTGATCAAAAACCGCCGCGGGCAATCCGGGCTCTGGGGCTACGCGATCTCGGGCGACTTGCCGATCGTGCTGCTGCAGATCGGAGATCCGGCCAATATCGATCTGGTGCGCCAACTTGTACAGGCCCACGCGTATTGGCGTTCCAAGGGGTTGGCTGTGGATTTGGTGATCTGGAACGAAGATCACGCCGGGTACAGGCAACTACTACACGAACAAATCATGGGGCTGATTGCCGCGGGCCTCGAAGCACACGTGATGGATCGACCGGGCGGTATCTTCGTCCGTCCTATTGACCAGATATCGAATGAGGACCGCATACTGCTCCAATCGGTCGCTCGTGCCATCCTTACCGATAGGCGGGGATCGCTGGCTGATCAAATCGCCCGTCGTGGCCATGCGGACGTCGCTGTGCCGCGCCTGATTCCGACCCGAGCCCGCCGCGCCGAGCCCATGCCATCCGCTACGTTACCGCGCACCGATCTCGTCTTTTTCAACGGGCTGGGAGGGTTCACGCCTGATGGCCGCGAGTATGTCATAACGACTTCGCACGGGCATGTGACGCCGGCGCCGTGGGTCAATGTCCTGGCGAATCCGAACTTTGGCACCGTCGTCTCGGAGAACGGCCAGGCCTATACCTGGAGTGAGAACGCCCACGAATTCCGTCTCACTCCGTGGCACAACGACCCGGTGAGCGATGCGAGTGGGGAAGGCTTGTATCTCCGTGACGAAGAGCGGGGCCACTACTGGTCCCCCACGCCGCTGCCCAGCCGCGGGGCGACACCGTACGTCAGCCGGCACGGCTTCGGCTATAGCGTCTTTGAGCATACGGAGCGCGGTATCCGCTCAGAGCTGTGGGTGTATGTCGCGACGGATGCCCCGATAAAGTTTATGGTGCTCAAGGTACGGAACGAGTCGGAGCGCTCGCGCAAGCTGTCTGTGACAGGTTACGTGGAATGGGTGCTGGGAGACCTTCGGCTAAAATCGGCGATGCATATCGTAACGGAACTGGATCCCAAGAGCGGGGCTTTCTTCGCGCGAAATCCCTATTACACGGAGTTCGCCGGCAGGACTGCCTTCTTTGACGTGGACGAGACGACTCGGACCATCAGTGGCGACCGGACTGAATTTATTGGGCGCAATGGCACGCTTCGCAGTCCGGCCGCGATGACCCGGGTGCGGCTGTCTGGAAAAGTGGGGGCTGGGCTCGATCCCTGCGGGGCTATCCACGTTCCATTCGAGCTGGCCGGCGGGCAAGAGCGCGAGATCATCTTCAGGCTGGGGGTAGGGCGGGACGCCGAAGATGCCCGGAACTTGGTGCGCCGCTTTCGTGGACCTGCCGCGGCGCGCAGCGCGCTCGAAATGGTCTGGCAGTACTGGAAGCACACACTTGGCGCGGTACATGTGGAGACGCCGGACCAGGCACTGAATGTACTGACGAACGGCTGGCTCTTGTACCAAACGCTGGCGTGCCGTCTGTGGGCGCGGAGTGGATACTATCAATCGGGGGGTGCCTTCGGCTTTCGCGCTCAACTTCAAGATTCGATGGCGCTCATCCACAGCGAGCCGCAGCTTGTCCGCAAGCACCTCTTGCTCTGTGCCGCCAGACAGTTTCAGGAAGGCGATGTCCAGCACTGGTGGCATCCCCCCTCAGGTCGAGGAGTGCGTACGCGCTGTTCGGATGATTACCTTTGGCTGCCGCTGGCGACATGCCGCTATGTGCTGACCACAGGGGACAGTGGGGTCTTGGATGAACCCATCCCCTTCGTCGAGGGCCGCCCGGTCAATCAGGAGGAGGACTCGTATTACGATCTGCCGGGCCGATCCGAAAAAGGGGCCAGTGTGTACGAGCACTGCGTGCGAGCCATTCTGAAGGGCCTCACACGCGGGGAGCATGGCCTGCCACTCATCGGCTCCGGTGACTGGAACGACGGGATGGACATGGTCGGCAAACTGGGCAGAGGCGAGAGCATCTGGTTAGGATTTTTCCTGTATGACGTGCTCATGCAATTCACGAAGGTTGCACGCCTGCGTGGTGACCTGTCCTTCGCTGAACGTTGCCGGACCGAAGCGTCGCACATGCGCCAGAATATCGAGCAGCATGGCTGGGACGGAGAGTGGTATCGCCGCGCCTACTTTGACGATGGATCGCCCCTTGGGTCGTCAAGTAATCCGGAATGCCAGATCGATTCGATTGGGCAAAGCTGGTCGGTGCTTTCGGGGGCGGGGGATGCCTCGCGCTCACACATGGCGATGAACGCGCTGGATCGGCGTCTCGTTCGCCGGGACCATGCGCTGATCCAACTGCTGGATCCGCCGTTCGACAAGTCAGATTTGAATCCTGGCTATATCAAAGGGTACGTCCCGGGGGTGCGAGAAAATGGAGGGCAGTATACACATGCGGCGATTTGGGCGGCGATGGCGTTCGCCGCATTGGGAGATCGACGGCGCGCGTGGGAACTGTTGGCCATGATCAACCCGATCAACCATGCGAGATCTCCGGAGGGGGCCGCGACCTACAAGGTAGAGCCCTACGTGGTCGTGGCAGATGTCTACGCGGTTTCGCCGCACACCGGCCGCGGGGGATGGACGTGGTACACGGGCTCGGCAGGCTGGATGTACCGGCTGATCGTCGAATCACTCCTCGGGTTGAGACTGGAGGTAGACAAGCTACACGTTGCTCCGTGCCTCCCTGCGGATTGGAAGGGGTTCACGTTGCACTACCGGTACAGGGAAACTCACTACCATATCAGCGTCTTACAAGACAGCGCGGGGAACGGCGAGACGAGCGTCTTTGTAGATGGCGCCGAGCAACACGATAAGGCTATT
>DATIQH010000222.1:0-4552 GCA_035471155.1 Nitrospiraceae bacterium
GCCGTCTACATGCTCTGGATGTTCCAGAGGGTGAACTACGGGCCGATCACGCACGAGGAGAACGCGACGCTGCCTGACCTGTCGGGTCGGGAGATCGCGATTCTGGTTCCAGTCGTCGCGGTCACCATCGCTTCTCCCTGCCAGTCGCGCTTTTCTCGCAAGCCGCGCCCGTCTCGCCGGTTCGGAACATTGACAGCCTGCCGACGCTGTGTTATCCCCAATGGACTCGCTCTCCGATTGTGTGTTTTGCATCAACACTCTGTAACACGCCAATCCTCTATGACGATCTGCCGGTCCTTGTTTAAGCCCTGCTCGGAGCTATTCGGAACGTCGAGTGGTCGGGTTGCCTGGGTGCTGCTCTGCGCCGCGCTGTTGCTCTGGGCCCCGCTTGACGCCTCGGCAAAATCGAAGTCCCACCGAGCTCCACGCCCAGAACCGGAATTGAAGATTCTCGATCTAAAAGTATCTCCCAACCCCTATACCATCTCGTCCGGCTCGTTGCAGTTTTCTGCCTTGGTCCAGCTGCCCAAGGAGCTGAACGGCGCAACCCTGCTGGAAGTCTCCTCATTCATTACATCGCCGTCGAAGAACTCGCTTCGATTTCTGACCGTGCGCACACCATTGGAGCCACACCAGGCCTCGACCAACGGCGCCGCCCCTCCACAAGTCCCCGTCCTCCTGACCTGGGACGGGTTGGACCACAAGAAAATCCCCTCTGTGGCAGGGCTCCATCAATTTGAAGTGCGCGCCAAGTTGCTGGCGAACGGCGAGAAGGGCCCTAGGACGCAGATGGTCTCTTGGCCGAAACGGGGAACAGTGGAAGTGAAATAATGGACAGCTCTCAGCTCTCAGCTCTCAGCTTCACATCCTTATTATTCTTCGGCTTTGCTGACTGCTGAAGACTGAGGGTTGTTTGCTCTCCCAGCACGTTGATCCGGTGCGCAAGACAACCGGCCCCGAACCCATTGTCGATGTTCATCACTCCGACCCCCGCCGCGCAGGAATTCAGCATTGTCAACAAGGCAGCGAGCCCGCCGAAGCTTGCGCCGTAGCCTCGGCTCGTCGGCACGGCCACGACCGGACAGGGAACCAACCCGCCAACCACGCTCGGTAAGACCCCGTCCATCCCTGCGGCCACCACAACCACACGGGCTTGCATCAGCCGGCTCTGACGCTCCAGCAACCGATGAATGCCGGCCACGCCTACATCATAGAGCGTCTCAACCCGGCTCCCCATCACCTCCGCCGTCACTCTCGCCTCTTCCGCGACAGGAATATCCGAAGTGCCGGCTGTGATCACCAAGATATGCCCTTGCAGCAACCGTTTAGGGTCACGGATCGACACAATACGCGCCTCGTCATGATAGACCGCTCGACGGTCGAGCCGTTTGATGAGTGTGGCCACTTGACGAGTCGCGCGTGTCGCCAACAACGGGCGATGATGTTTCAACAAGGCCTTCGCAATGGCGCGGATCTGGGCTGGCGTCTTCCCCTCGCAGAAAATGACCTCGGGAAACCCCTGCCGCAGCGACCGGTGGTGATCGACCGACGCAAACCCGAGATCCTCATAGGGCAGGGTGCGAAGCTGCCCGATAGCCGTTTCCACAGACAGAGCACCTTCTCGCACCTCGGTCAGCAGTTGTTCAAGCGCCTCAGGATTCATGGTTGCCCTTTCTCCGGCTTGGCATCGCGCTCCATCAGATCGGTCACGGCCTTGCGGCACGATTTCCCTTCGAACAACACCGCGTTGATCTCTTGCACGATCGGCATGTCGACACGATGGCGTCGCGCGAGTCCCAACGCCGCCTTTGCCGTCCGCACGCCTTCGGCCACGGCCTGCATGTTTCCGAGGATCGTCTCCAACCGCTCACCTTTCCCCAATCTCACGCCGACCGAGTGATTTCGACTCAATGCTCCTGTGCAGGTCAACACCAAATCGCCGAGACCGGACAGTCCGTAGAACGTTCGGGGGTCAGCGCCCATCGCGACACCCAATCGCACCATCTCAGTCAATCCCCTCGTGATCAATGCGGCCCGCGCATTATGACCGAGAGCCAATCCGTCCACCACGCCGGCTGCGAGCGCCATCACGTTTTTGAGCGCCCCGCCGAGCTGGACACCCAGCACATCGCTGTCGGCATACACACGAAGAGCCGATGTCATCAACGCAGTCTGGAATGTCTTGACCAGTCCCTCGTTGCTCCCGGCTAAACAGAGCACCGCCGGTTTCCCTGCACAGACTTCTGTCGCAAAGCTCGGCCCGGATAACACCATAAGATCCTGGTGCATGGCAGGAGGGAGGACATCGGTCATCACCTGAGTCATCACATTCAACGTATCTTCTTCAACGCCCTTCGTCGCGCTGATGAACGGGATTGGGACGGGAAGGGATCGGACCAATTCGCGCAGGACAGGACGCGCCACGTGGGACGGCACCACGAAGAGCAGTCCCTCGCTCCGCTCTGTGAGATCGACCAACGATCCGGTGGCGACGAGCGATGGGGGAAGCGCCACGCCGGGCAAAAAGACGGGATTCTCGTGTTTCCCGTTGATCGCGTCTACGACCTCTCGCTCATAGGCCCAGAGCCGAGTTTCGAGACCTTTCTCCGCCAGATGTTTCGACAAAGCGGTGCCCCAGGCGCCTGCCCCAATGACTCCTATGCGTTGGATGGATGACATGATTGAAAAATACTTCTAAGGGAAGGGGTGACATCACCAAGGTTTGAAGCCCCGCGGATTATAGGAACGGTTCATTCACCTGTCAATGAAGGAGAGACCGTCTTTGAAGTTTGTCAAGTCACAGGAGGTTCAAACGCTCTGCCAAACAGGGTCGAGGGGACGGGATGGCACATGCCTTGCTCCCTTTATGTACGATTTCACAATTTCCTTCGTCCAGATGCACTAGACAATTAGTATGAAATCCGGCGTCCTTACAGGTGACGGTGAGGGAGATGGCGATGAAAACCACCACCATGAGAAAGCGCTTCATGATGACGGGTCTGCTGGCGCTGCTGATCCCGATTGTTCTCTTCACGCCTCAGGCGTATGGAGAATCCTACGTGGCGGGGCAGTTCGGCGTAACCCTCCCGCAGAGCCTAGGCAACGGCACGACCACACAAGATGGAATCGGTGGACTCGATATCTCAGACCAGTCCTTAAAAAGCTCTGCGCTGGTGGGTGCCAAGCTCGGACACTATTTTGCGAAAGCCCGTTGGATGGGCATCGAAACCGGGCTGTCTTACACAACCCCACATGTCGAAGAAGGTTCGATCACATTCTCAGGTCCAGGCGGATCGGTCACTTCGCCAACCCTGTCGGGCCTGAGCCAACGGATCATAACCTGGGATATTGATGTCATCTTCCGCTATCCTGGCTATCGGCTTCAGCCTTACCTGGGTATCGGCCCCTCGTTGTTCTTCGCCTCATTGAATGGACCCACTGCACCTCCAGGACAATCAGCCACCTCAATCGGCTTCAATGTTGAGGGAGGCTTGCGTTACTACATCACACGCAGGTGGGCGCTGTTCGGAGAAGGAAAATATAACTGGGCACGCATGGACTATTCCTCTAACCATAGCGACCCAAATGCGGACCCATTTGGATTTCGTGCGACCTACAGTGCGCTTGGACTGAGCGTCGGCATCAGCTATCACTTCTGATCGACGAACCACCTGCTCTCGCTTGCTTCTAGCAAACCGACGCCCTTCCGTGTAGCCTAGGAGCCTGTTCGACATTGCCTTCGTGACGAGGCGAAGGAGATGCGGCCAGATGAGCGGCGCAAGGCCCGGAAAAACCGGAGGTGTATTCGCTGGAATACATCGAGGATTTTTTTGGGCTGAGAACGACGCAGATGGTCGCGGATCGTTCGCCGCAGTAGAACGGTGAGTGTCGGACAGGCTCCTCGGCACGGAACCGCATATGAAACTCTGTCCATCCTGTCGGCGTGAACTCCCGGAAATTAGCCGGTACTGTTCACAATGCGGCCAGCGGCTTCATGCAGACTCAGTTGACCCTCCCCCGACTCCTCCACCACCCACAACACCTGGGCCAGGACAACTCAACATCGAAATCCTGTACGGCATGGTGGCGATGCTGTCCCTTGCAATCATTTTCCCACCCTGGGAAACCCCACCGTCGCAGGCTCCCGAATTTCTCGGCCTGCATTTTATTTTGAACCCACCGACGCCCGATGCCATCGTAAGCCGATTGCTGCTGACGATCGAACTCGTCACCATCGCCATCGCGGGGCTGTATGGCTCTTTCCTCTTCCGGAAAAAACTCTGAATCAACAAGCATCATCCGTCAAACGGAATTTCCCTCATTGTCCTGATTCCGCATGCGCGGACCAAGAGGCTGCTCAAAATGCTCCACTCACTAGGCCGCAGGCGAGTGAACACCGGAGGCGCACCCTCCCGGGTACGTTGAGGATTTTCACGAGCCGAGAACGACGCTTGGATCAGGCTCATGCACCACCTTGCTGCCGCACGCTGAGTGTAGCAAAGGAGGTGCGGAAACCGTGCGACAATCGCGACGGCGCGCTGGTGATCAGGTC
>DATIQH010000223.1:0-5801 GCA_035471155.1 Nitrospiraceae bacterium
GCTCACCTGCCTATATGTCGCCGGAACAGGTCAAAGAGTTGAAGCTGACCCACCAGACGGATATCTATTCGCTGGGAGTCGTGATGTACAAGCTGCTTACCGGCAAGTTGCCGTTTGACGCGAGCAATAATTTCAGCATGATTTACCACATCATCAACATCGATCCGCCGCCGCCCAGCATAGAGCCAGTTGAAGATCTGTGACCAAGTTGGTTTCCTCTGCGGGCGAGGTTATATCGGGCGCTAGAGCATCCAAGTTCTCGATTGTATTTGCGTTCTGGTGTTCCTCAGCCATGAAAGACTCCTTTATTCGTGTGAAGATAGCCATAGGGTCCATAAAGTCAACCGGGCCAAAAAAATTAATTACTTGTGGAGGGAATGGTCGTCTTTAAACCTGCATGGTGGGAGGGGAAGCACCGTGGGTTCGTCGGTAGAGAAGCTCAAGACCTTCTAAGGTCAGGAACGGTTCAATCTTTTGAATGGAAGTGGTTTCGGCTGCCAGGATGGAACTGAGCCCTCCGGTGCCGATGACATAGGCTGAGCGTCCAAGTTCCTGTTCCATTCGCCGGACAACGGTATCGACCATTCCGGCATACCCAAATAACAAACCGGCTTGAATGCTGCCGGCGGTGTCGGTGCCAATTACAGTTTTCGGACGTATCAATTCTACTTTGGCAAGTTTGGCAGCTCGCGTGAACAGGGCTTCTGCCGAAATCCCAAGGCCGGGGGTGATCACGCCTCCGAGGTAGTGGCCCTCTGCCGTGATGGCGCAAAAGGTCGTGGCGGTGCCGAAATCGACGACGATGAGATCCCGTCGGTACTTATGATACGCAGCTGCGGCATTCACGAGCCGGTCACTGCCGATTTCCTTAGGATTGGCATAACAGAGTGTGAGCCCTGTGTCCGTATCCGAGGTGACAATCAGGGGGTGCTGATGAAAATATTGGTTGAGCATGTCCTCGATGGTTCCAGTCAGCGCGGGCACGACGCTGGAGATAATGGCGCCGGAGAGGCGTTGAGGGGGAATCCCTGCTGCCATGAGAAGATTGGTAAAGAGGATGCCGTACTCGTCCGACGTTTTCTTCACATCGGTCGCTAATCGCCAATGAGCCGCCAGGGTACGGGCGTCATAGACGCCCCAGACAATGTTGGTGTTACCGATATCCACGACGAGGAGCATAGGAGACATTGTACGGTTTGGTTGAGTGATTTGGCCAGTCAGCGTAGAAAAAACTAAGTTGGCTTGCCGAACATAGGGTGATCCGTATGCCTGGAAGAACAGGACACACCCCGCCGAATGCTCAAACAGTTCGTCCAGCAAGGCCGCAGCGAGTCGAAACCGGAGGCGTACCCTCTGGGGTACGTTGAGGATTTCGATGAGCCGAGAACGAAGCTGGCGGACTGTTTCAGCATTCCGCTAGGTCCTCACGTGGAGGATGTCGGCGACCCGTAGATGGACGATTTCCGGAGTTCCTGAGCCAGGTTGAGCCCGCTGTGGTCGCACAAGCAAGGATCCATCCTGACCGATTCCCTCGGCCAGCCCCACGAGGACCTCTCCATTGGCCAATGTCGCTTGTACTCTGCGGCCGATGGTCGAACACCGTTGGGAATAGGCCAATGCAAGCCTGCTTGTTCCATGAATTGTTAATTCATCAAGGCACTCTTCGAGTTCGTGGAGCAGCTGCGCGAGCAGTCTATTGCGATCGACGACGATCTTTCGTTCCTGCCAGATCGACGTGGCGGAGTCTTGCAGGTCTGCAGGCCAGTCATCCGTATCCATGTTGACATTGATGCCGATCCCGATGGTCTGGAAAGGCCCTGACCTTGCCCCTGTGCCGCTTTCGCAAAGAATTCCCCCGACCTTTCGTTCTGAAATCAGGAGATCGTTGGGCCATTTCACAGAAACACGGATGGACGAGACCTGCTCAATCGCTTCGGCTGCGGCTAGCGCAGAGATCAGCGGCAGCCAAGAGAGCCATTCTGCGAGGCGTTCCGGAGGGCGTGCGGCACTGAGGATGACGGAACAGTACAGATTGGCGCCGGCCGGAGAAAACCAGCTTCTGGAGAGACGCCCGCGTCCGGCGGTTTGGCTATCGGCGACAACGACGGTGCCGTGCTCCACTGCTGCCTGTGCGAGCTGAACGGCCTCCCGGTTGGTTGAGGGGAGAGACTCGAATAGCTCGATGCGGCGCCCCAGCCACGTGGTGGAAAGGGTGCTCTGAATGGTGTTTCTGGTAAGTGGTGGAGAGGGACGCACGACTTATGAAGCTCGGCGACACTGGTGGTGTGGTTTGAGCACCAGACTGAGTGTTGCGGCGGGAGCTGAATGGGTGAGGGCTCCGATGGAGATGCGGTTTGGGCCGGCTGCCGCCATGACGCGGACATTCTTCAGCGTAATTCCTCCGGACACTTCAACGACAGCCCGCCCCTTAATCAGCTGAATGGCCTGACGGATGGTCGCTGGATTCATGTTATCCAGCAGAATGATGTCGGCTTGTCCTGCGATGGCTTGCCGCACCTCCGCCAAGGATTCCACTTCCACGATAATATCCATACCGCGAGGGGTATGGGTTTTCCCTTTGTGGCAGGCTGTCAGGACCGGCCTTGTCGTCCGGTTGAGGAGGGCCAGGTGATTGTCTTTGATGAGGACGCCGTCGCTCAAGGACTGGCGATGGTTTGTGCCTCCGCCGAGGAGGACGGCCCATTTCTGAAGCGCCCGTAAGCCCGGGATTGTTTTTCTCGTATCCAGGATGGTCACGGGATATCCCCGAACTGCGTCGCAGAATCGGCGCGTCAAAGTAGCGACACCGGAGAGGTGTTGGAGAAAATTCAGGGCTACTCGTTCAGCCTTCAAGATCGATCGCCCATCGCCTTCGACCTGGAGGAGACAGTCTCCATCCTGCGCACGTTCTCCATCTTGGCGGTGGAGGGACAAGACAAGGGACGCATCTACGGTTCGAAAGGTCTGCATGGCTGCGGCAAGGCCTGCAATTACCAGCGGTTGTTGGGCGATGATGCGCGCGCGCGCCGGTACGGGAGAGGAAAAAAGCGCGGACGTTGTGATGTCGCCGAGGGGAAGGTCTTCTTGGAGTGCTAGTCGAACAGCTCGCCGTATGTCGGCAACCGGGGGCTTGACCATCGGTCACTCTCCCAGCATGGCGCGTAACTGTTGCTCACTGCTCGTGAGCATGGCTTGATCTCGGCGCAGGCTTGTAAGCCGATCCCGGTGATCGGCAATGACTTCAGGCGGGGCCTTGGCCACAAACTCCTGATTGCCCAGTTTCCCTTCCAGCCGCTGGATTTCCTTCGTCTGCTCGGATCGTTCCTTGACAATGCGATCCAACGCCTTGTTGAGATCGACGTCGCCTGCCACCACGATGCCGACGGATAGACCTTCTGTGATGAGCCGGAGAAGGTTGCCGGTCGGCCAGGTTGTCGCCGGAGTCAGATCGACGGCGCCACGGCCGAGATGGGCGAGGTATTTCCGGAGTTGCTCCAGGTGGCGTTGCCGCTGTGGCTCGTTGTGCGCAACGTAGAACGTAATCTGTTGCCCCGGAGGATAGTTCAAGAGGACGCGGGACGCGCGCACCAATCCGATCGTTTGTTCGAGCAGCCCAAAACGTTGCTCCATATCAGGCGCAATCCACGCGCTGTCCGAGGTCGGATAGCGCTGAACCGCGATACTCTCACCCTGGTGCGGGAGCGTTTGCCATATCTCTTCAGTGAGAAACGGCATGAAAGGATGCAAGAGCCGCATGGTGGTCTCTAGCGTCTCAACGAGGGTCTGTCTGGTCCCCGGCGCATCTGGGCTGGTGTGATCCTGCAGCACAGGTTTGATCAGTTCAAGATACCAGTCGCAGTACTCGTGCCAAATAAATTGATACAAAGCATTCGCGGCACGGTCGAATCTATAGCTCTCCAACTCGGAGGTGACAAGCTGGATCGTGTGATTGAGGCGGCTCAAAATCCAACGGTCGGGGAAGGCGCGTTCAGCCGGCGCGACCGCTGTTCGTGGTCCGTCGAGATTCATGAGACTGAAACGAGTTGCGTTCCAGATCTTGTTCGCGAAATTGCGGTAGCCTTCGATCCGTTCCTCCGCGAGCTTGATATCGCGGCCCGGTGAGGCCATCGATGCAAGCGTGAAGCGGAGCGCGTCTGTACCGCACTCCTCCATGACATGGAGTGGATCAATGACGTTGCCCTTCGATTTGCTCATCTTCTGCCCTTCGGCATCCCGCACGAGGGCATGGATGTACACGTCGCGGAAGGGAACATCGTTCATAAATTTCAAACCCATCATGATCATGCGGGCGACCCAGAAAAAAAGAATGTCGAGCCCGGTCACGAGAGTCGAGGTCGGATAGTATGTTTTCAGCTCGGGAGTCTGTTCGGGCCATCCCAATGTGGAGAAGGGCCAGAGGGCGGAAGAAAACCAGGTGTCGAGGACGTCGGGATCGCGAACGAACTCCTTGCCCCCACACACAGGACAGAGCGGGGGTTGAGTCTTCGCGACGACCGGTTGAGCCTCACGGGGAATGATCCAACTGCCGTCTGATTTGGTTGATGTCAGTACTGTGCCGTTGCATGTCCGGCAATACCATGCGGGAATCTGATGACCCCACCAGATTTGTCGTGAGATGCACCAGTCCTTAATCTCCCGCATCCAGCCCAAGTAGTTATTGGTCCAGCCTTCAGGAACAATCCGAATGCGCCCATCTTCAACTGCTTTGATTGCCGGTTCGGCAAGCGGTTTGATCTTGACGAACCATTGCGGTGACAGATATGGCTCGACCACGGTTTTACAGCGATAGCATTTTCCCAGAGACATCTTATGGTCTTCGGTTTTGAGAAGAAGACCAGCGTGCTGGAGGGCTCCTATGATGATCGGGCGCGTTTCGCGTACAGGGCGTAGAAGAATCTTTCCCATGATCTCAGGGTCTACTGCTGCCTCAGTCAATCCATTTGAATCCATGTGTGCATGATCGTCGAAAATCGAGATCCTTGGAAGATTGTGTCTTTCGCCTGCTTCGAAGTCGTTGAAGTCGTGCGCCGGGGTAATCTTCACCGCACCGGTCCCGAATTCGCGATCGACCAGGAGTGCATCGCCGACAATCGGGATGGTCCGACTGGTCAGAGGAAGACGCACGCGTTTGCCGATCAACCCGTTATAACGGGAATCCTCAGGGTGGACGGCCACGGCAGTGTCGCCCAACATCGTTTCAGGTCTGGTTGTCGCGACGGTGAGGCGAATTGTGGGATCATGCTCGAGCGGGTAGTCGATTGCGTAGAGTTTTCCTTTGATGTCTTCGTGCTCGACTTCGATGTCCGACAGGGCCGTCAGGCAGCGGGGGCACCAATTGATCAACCGTTCTCCTCGATAAATCAGCCCGTCTTCATACAGCCGCACGAAGACTTCGAGGACGGCTTTCGACAGTCCTTCATCCATCGTGAAGCGAAGACGATCCCAGTCGCAGGACTCACCAAGCCGCTTCTGTTGACGGATAATGGTATCACCTGACGTGGCCTTCCATTGCCAGACTCGTTCGATGAAGCGTTCTCGCCCCAGGGATTCCCGTGAAGCGCCTTCGGTCATAAGCTGTTTTTCCACGACGTTCTGTGTGGCAATCCCGGCATGATCGGTTCCGGGTAGCACCACATTCTGCCCGGCGGCCGCGCGGGCGTTCTGGCCGAGGTCAACTGCGAGACTGACTTTGTCGCCAAGAACGACACCTTTCGTGCCTTCTGTGATGAAGTGACCCGCAACCTGGCCGCCGATTCCAACGCGGACCTCGAACCCGCCCG
>DATIQH010000224.1:0-3106 GCA_035471155.1 Nitrospiraceae bacterium
ATGCTGCAAGACCTGCAAGTCACGCAACGGCAGCTGGCCGACGATCTGGCTCGAGCTGTCGAAGCCAGGCGTGAAGCGGAGCAGGCTGAACAGCGTGCGAAGGCGCAGCTGACTCACCTGGAAGACACGGAACGGGAAGCGCAGAAGGGCCTCAAGCGAAAACTCAGCGAGCAGTTCAGTCGTGCGCGGGCTGAAGTGCAAGCCACAGTCGATGCCGTCAAGGGCGAGCAGAAACTGATCAAAGCCAAAGCGGCGAAGCAACGATTGTCCGAGCTTGAGGCGCAGACGAAAGCCGCACTGGCCTCGGCCGGCACGCCGATTCCACTTGAGCAGTTGAAAGTGGGGGATCAGGTCGAGATCAACGGGCTCGGCGTGACCGGCACACTCCTCGAAACGCCGCAAGGGAAGAAACGAGTGAAGCTGAAGGTGGGGCAGGGGGAAGTGCTTGCTACAGTGGCGAATCTCGTCGGCCTCGCAAGAGGGCAGGCAGCACCTCCGCCGCCGGTCTCATCAAGTCCTCGCCGGCTCTCGTCAGGCGGCGGACTGGGGCTCGATGAACAGACGGTCGTGGATGTTCGAGGGAAGGCGGCCGATGAGGCGTTAGATGACGTGGTTGCGGCGCTGGATCGGGCGACATTGGCTGCCGTGCCGTTTCTGCGCATCATTCATGGCCATGGCACAGGGAAACTCAAAGCGTCGTTGCGAGACTATTTGAAAGCCTCGCCTTATGTAGCTGAGTTCCGTGCCGGAGATCGGACAGAAGGCGGCGACGGCGTGACAGTTGTGAAATTGGGGTAGGGAAGAGAGGGCCGGCTGATGGTCTCCTGTGCTCGTTCGATGCGCGCAATTGCGAAGCAGTCGGAAGATTATGTCTATTCTCTTCTATTGAGGCGCGTCATCATAGCACCTAAGCCCAATACGATAGCCAAAAAAACCAGAACTATAGCCGTTAATGAGCCGAGCACGCAGGAAAAGCTCTCGTTGCAGAAATCAAACATATACTGCCAAAACCCCCACATTTTGGCCTGAGCTAGGGTTTTTACAAACATCATATCCCTCCCTTGGCACTTCTCTTCGGTCCTGGGCAGAGAAGCCAACTAAGCCAGCGATTCGACCGCGGTGCGTAACCGCTCGGTTAGCTTCGTCGCCGCAACCGGTTCTTCCATCGCACGCGCGACTGCAATCGGCTCTCCGATGATAACCCGTAACCGTGGGAAGCCGATTCTGCCACGCGAGAGGGCCTGTGCTGTGCCGACGAGGCGGACCGGCACAAGGGGCGCGCCCGTCGCGAGCGCCATGCGCGCGGCACCCCGGTGCCACACACGCTCGCCGCGGACGGCACCCTGCGGAAAAATCGCGACCGTCTGTCCAGCTTCAAGCGCTTGCCGCATCCGTGCAAGAGCAAGTTGGTCTCCGTGGCCACGCTTAATTCCGATTGCACCAAGCCCGTCGAGCATCCACGCGAGTAGTCGGGATCGCCAGAGCTCTGCCTTCGCGAGGAAACACAATTCCCGCGAAATCGCCGCCCCCAGGATGATCCCGTCGAGCACCGAGTCGTGATTCGGAGTGATGACGGCAGGTCCGATGGGGAGGCGATCGACGCCGACTACTTCGAGTCGATACAGGGCGTGTACCAAGCTGCCGAAGAAACAGCGGACTTGGGCATAGGTTGGAGCAAAGAACGGTAGAAGACCCGCACGTTTATTTGCGCGACGGTCGACCAGTGCATCCATCAATGATTCCATCAGGCTCCCTCCTCAGTTGGCTATTTATCGTCTTGTTTCGATCCAGTGCTCTCTAGCAACCCTAGTTCAGCAACCGGGCATATGCGGAGCGTGGATTGTGTCCATCGCCCCATAGCCGGGCCCCCTGTCGCCATGGGTTAGACTTTACCCCTTGCCTCGTTTCTCTTTTTTCCAGGCCTCCCAGGCATAGAAAAACCCAATCGGCGCGCTGATGATGCAAATAATCGCCAGAAGAGACGATTCTGCGGCGAGCCACCCTCCAAGAGCGGTATAGATAGATGATCCGAGGAAATAGACATACCAGGGAATCCTGCGCTTTTTTTTCGAAGACGCGTCGGTTTGCGATGTCATTACGCTCAGGCCTGCAGATTTTAGAAATTGTACAGACATTGTCAGGGCCCTCCCTCTGGAATTGTGAACTATCTGGTCGTGGATCGGAGCGGCTGGCTTCCTACGAACGGAGGACCGCCCACCAATTCCGCAGCCATCTCGATCGCACGAGCTTGTATCCGAGCCAGGCACAGAGCAGCACGCCGAGCAATGGTACGACCGCAACATTCACCAACTTCTGATAATCGGTCATCTGTACTCGCAAGAGATACTGGTAGCGGGAAGGATTCCGCCCATCCGCGGTAATGATGACTCTGTACAGGCCCTCATCCAGATTGGTTTCGCCACTGATTACTCCGGCCGGGTGACGGCTCGGACGCCAGTCTGCTACCGTCTGGGCTCCTGCCTCATTCCTCCCGTTCCCCTTCACGATCTGCAGACCCACCGGCACGTTACGCAATGCCGGGTCCACGAGGTCCACGACAAGGAATGTCTCGCCTGTCTTGGGAATGTCCGTGCAGTATTGAGCTTTCAACTCGTGTTGCGGCTGGTAGGAACTGAAATGCACCGCGCTCTCACCGACCCAGCGCACGCAAGGGTCTACTTCCAACTCCGCTCCTTCATGTGCAACGGCTGCGCCGGGGTACAGTGCGGCAACAAGTAGGAGCACGATAAAACTTACTCGCGTCATTTTTTTATTCATGGCTAACCTCTCTGTTTTGAGGCCTTGCTAACCTCTGGTCTATGTTGCCATCCTCATTACTGCCGACGGCCGCTTCTTTCACTCTGGTCGTCGGTTCTGCGACTCACTGAGGAGACAGGCCCCTCCGGGGTGTAAAGAGGAGCCTATCTACCTCAGCGGGAGACGCCAGGCAGTCGCGGCGCCACCAATTCTTCATACATAAAGTATTCATGGGCGAAGCGTCCTTACACGGTGGTCAACGCCGAGTGAGATGCTGCTGGTCGCGACGTAAGTCGTCTATGTGCAGCAATCACGGGATCGACAATTTCCCCACAGTTGATACAACGCC
>DATIQH010000225.1:0-2620 GCA_035471155.1 Nitrospiraceae bacterium
GTCAAGCTCCTGCAAGAACCGCGAGCGGTCCGCCGGCGCGAACGGCGCCGGGCCGCCCGAGTCCACGCCCGCGCCGCGCAGGTCGGACAGCAGCTTTCGCGTGGCCCCGGACTGTCCTTCGATGAACGGATGCAGGCGGTCTTGGAGGTCGGTTGCCGGCGGTTCGGTTTACCGATCGGCATGCTCGCGCGGGTCGTGGATGAGAAACTTGAATTTACCCATGTCCATGCACCTGGCACTAGCTTCACTGCCGGTATGGCCGTGCCGCTTCGTGCCGCCAATTGCGATGCTCCCCTGCAGGCCGACGATCCAACGTGTTTCGAGCAGGCAGGAGCCTTGGTCTGTCATCACCATCTTGAGTACAAGGCCTTGGGCCTGGAGTGCTATCTCCGGGCCCAGATGACCGGTCGGGACCGAGTCTACGGCACAGTCTGTTTTATGGACCAGGCTCCGCGCATGAATGCATTCACTCAAGCCGACAAGGACTTTCTCCAGCTCATGGCCCGCTGGATCACTGTAGAGCTGGATCGTCGGACGGCGGAGCAGGCGTTGAAACAAAGCGAAGAACGGTATCATGTGCTCTACGATGAGACGCCGACGATGTACTTCACCTTGGCCACGGATGGCACGGTTCTCTCCGTCAATCAGTTTGGGGCAGAGCAGTTAGGGTATCGGGTGGAGGAATTGGTCGGGCATTCCGTGCTCAGCATTTTTTATGACGAGGATAAAGAAACCGTTGCCGCGAGCCTGTCCGAGTGCCTTGCGACACCGGAGACCACACGGCATTGGGAGTTTCGGAAGGTACGGAAGGATGGAGTTATCATTTGGGTGAGGGAAACGGTTCATGTGGGGCGGTCATCTTCCGGAGAAACCGTTGTGTTGGTGACATGCGAGGACATCACTGAACGCAAACGGGTAGAGGAAGAGCTGCGAAAATCCCATGCATTTATCCGTCAGATTATCGATACCGATCCGAACTTTATCTTCGCAAAGGATCGTGCGGGTCGGTTTACATTGGTCAACAAGGCGGTGGCCAATGTCTATGGGACGACGGTGGAGAATCTGATTGGAAAGACTGATGCCGACTTCAACGTCAACGAGGAGGAGGTTGCGTTCTTCCGTCAGAAGAACTTGGAGGTGATGGATTCGCATCAGGATCTCTTCATGCCCGAAGAGACCGTTACTGACTCCACGGGAAGGACGCGATGGTTGCAGACAGTGAAGCGGCCTATTCTCGACGAGCAGGGCCGAGCGATCATGGTCCTCGGCGTCGCGACAGATATCACTGAGCGCAAGCGGATGGAAGAAGCGCTGCGCCAGCGGGAGCGAGATTTGCAAGCCGCGCTTCAAGAACGTGAGCGGATCAGTCAAGACCTGCATGACGGTATCTTACAGTCGCTCTTTGCCGTGGGCCTCACGCTCGAAACAGCCAAATCGAAGATGGCGCCAAGGGCTCGGAAGACCTCCGCCCCGCCACTCGATCAAGCCATTAAGCAGTTGAACCTTGTCATGCGCGAGATTCGGAACTTCATCACCGGGCTGGGTTCTGACCTGCTCCAAGGAAAGGACTTGCCGACGGCGCTGAAGCACATGCTGGCATCGTTGACGGAGAACCAGGCCCTGCGTGTGCGCCTCGCGGTCGAGGACCGTGCCGCGAAGGCCGTATCGACCGAACAGTTGCTGCATCTGCTCCGTGTCATTCAAGAAGCGGTGAGCAATTGTATCCGGCATGGCCGCGCACGAGAGGCCAGGGTGTCGCTCAAGATGCTGAAGCAGGGCGTCCGGCTGAGCATCCGCGACAACGGCCGTGGATTCAATCCGGCCTCCATCAAGGGGAGCGGACATGGGTTGCGCAATATGGCCGCTCGCGCGCAGAAGATCGGGGGACGGCTCACGGTCCTGTCAAAGATGAATGAAGGAACGCGCGTCGTACTCGACATACCGAAAGAAGCTTCCAATGCCCCCTACTAGGCCTAAGGCGATTCGCCTGCTTTTGGTTGACGATCACCAAGTGGTCCGTGTCGGCCTGCGAACCGTCTTGCATAACCGCCAGGGGATTGCCGTCGTCGGCGAGGCAGGATCGAAAGCCGCTGCGGTGCGGGCTGTCAAGCGATTGAACCCGGGCATCGTTCTGATGGATGTTCGACTTCCGGATGGTTCCGGGATTGAAACCGCTCGTGAGATTCTTGCCGGATATCCCGCTACGCGCATTATCTTTCTCACATCCTATGCGGAAGATGATTCCATCCTAGCGGCCGTGTTGGCCGGCGCGCATGGCTATGTGCTCAAGGATATTGATGCCAGCCTGTTGATTCGATCGATTCGCGCAGTCTCCAACGGTCAATCGCTTCTCAATCCGGCCCTCACTCAACGGGCGCTAAGTTGGATCAAAGCCGAGCCAGCTCAGGCCGGCCCGGCGCGAGAACGGTCTCTTGCTCCTCAGGAAGAGCGTGTCCTGGCTTTGGTGGCAGAAGGTTTGACCAACAAAGAAATTGCAGCCGCGATGCGGCTCAGTGATAAGACCGTCAAGAACTATCTCGCCAACATGTTTCAGAAATTGCATATCTCACGTCGTGCCCAAGCCGCCACCTTCTTTGTTAAGCGTCAGAGCTGACGATAT
>DATIQH010000226.1:0-2456 GCA_035471155.1 Nitrospiraceae bacterium
GCGACATCGCTGACCGCTGATAGCTGAAGGCGTACCATGCCTCTCGAAGACGAGTTCTGCGACATTATCAAGAAGGCGCGAACAGGCCAGGGACTTTCGGTCGGCGATGTCGCCCTGATGGCCGGATTGCCCAGCGGGAACATCACGGCACTGGAGCGGGGCGCTTGCCCACCCGATCGTGCCGAAGTTCGTGCGCTGGCGGAGGCGTTAGGACTTCGTTCTGGCCCGTTGGAGCAGATTGCGATCGAGAAGTGGGAACCGGCGATCGCGCCCCCTGTCTCCTGGATAGAAACTGTGCGTGGATCGATCAATGGCTATGGGGTGCAGGGCTATGTAGTGCATGACGGCGGGGAAGCGCTGCTCATCGACACGGCGTACAATGCGCCGGCGATGATCGAATTCTTGTCCACGCGCCGGCTTCGCTTGCTGGGGATTTGCCTCACGCATGGCCATGCGGACCATGCCGATGGGATCGAGGAGATCTTGAAGTTTCGTGCGGCACCGGTGTATCTGGGAGGGGAAGATGTCGATCTCCTCAGCTGGCGGCCTTCCGGTGCTCAGCTGAAGGCGCCGGACAGTGGTCAGACGATTACGGTCGGGCGTCTCAGCATCCATTGTCTCGCTACGTCGGGCCATACACCTGGCGGGATCTGCTACCGCTTGGATGCCGAGTCACAAAGGGTCTGTTTCGTCGGCGATACATTGTTTGCCGGTTCCATTGGCCGGTCGAATCCCAGCGCGTTATATCAGACTCATTTGCAGTCGGTCCGAACTCACGTACTTGGGTTGCCGCCTGAATATCGCTTGTTGCCCGGTCACGGACCGGCCACGACGGTTCGCGAAGAGTTGGACCATAACCCCTTCGCATCTGTTCATTGAAGAAGACTCATGAATCTAGAGGAGCGGAACGACGATCAACCGATCCGCAGCGGAGAGCTGCCTGATCTGGCGGGACCGGCTGAGGGGCTTAGCGAACCTACCGAGGACGGCGGATTCGAGGAGAGCCCTTTCTCCAAATGGATCCTACCCGTCAGCCTCTTCGTGGCGACGATCTTTACTACATTGTGGGCCGGCGCCTATCAGGTCTATAACGGACCGATTCGTGGACCGGTGAATCTGCTGCTCGAACAGCCCGAGATACTCTTGCGCGGGATTCCTTTTGCCGCCACGCTCTTGACCATTCTCGTCACTCATGAGTTCGGGCACTATGCGCTCTCCCGTATTCACAGGGTGCCGGCGTCGCTGCCGTTATTCATTCCAGGTCCTCCCTATTTCATCGGCACATTCGGGGCGATCATCCGCCTGCGCGGACCAATCGTGAGCAGGCGCGCGCTGTTCGACATCGGTGTAGCCGGCCCCCTTGCCGGATTCATCGCTGCGATGGTGGCGCTCGTCATCGGCCTGAACCTGTCGGCGGTCGTCGATCGGACGGCAACTCATGGATTGCAGTTGGGCGAACCGTTGCTCTTGCAGTTCATCGCCTGGCTGATCGTCGGATCCATCCCTCCCCAGGCCGACATCGTCTTGCATCCCATCGGGTTCGCTGCATGGTTCGGCCTGTTCGTGACGTCGCTGAATCTCATTCCCATCGGCCAGCTCGATGGCGGACATGTGGCCTATGCTCTGTGGGGTAAACGCCAACGCACGATGGCCTTTGTCATGGTTCCGATCCTCATCGTGCTGGGATTCGTGGGCTGGCCAGGCTGGTGGCTCTGGGCCTTCATGGCAGGGCTCTGGGGCTTCGGACATCCGCCGGTGCGCGACATTCACATTCCATTAGGCCAAAAGCGGATTATTGTCGGATGGATTGCGTTTGCCGTGTTTGTGCTGACTTTTGCGCCTGTTCCTTTCTCTTTCCACTAGTAGGATGCTGAAACAGGCTGCCAGCTTCGTTCTCGCATCGTTCAGGCCCTCAACGTACCCCTGAGGGTACGCCTCGGATCTTCACTCGCTGCGGCCTTGCTGGACAGCCTGTTTGAGCATCCTACCTGCGAACCACCCTTTAAAGCTCCACGGATTAATCCAGAGATTTTCTTGTCCGATTGCGCGCTCGGCCCTACAGTGTGGCTATGGAGCCCACCGAGACCTCGATCGTGTCATGTCCCAAGTGTCAGGCCGAGCAGCCTGACGGAGCGGCGGAGTGCGTGAAATGCGGGATCATCTTTGCAAAGTATCGACCGCTTGTCTCGCTGCAGCGGCAGCAGGACTCGCAGAATAACTCGCGCTGGGTGTCCCTTGCTAAGGAGTGGTGCATTGACTCAGATAAGTCGACCGACTCATTGACGTTTGCCGGACGGGTCGCAGTGTTTCTGTTGCTGCTCTGGTGGGGCCGAGCGTTCATTTTCATGCCGCTCGAAACCAACTACACAGGGGAATCATTCTTCCATCTGATCAATCTGCCGTTCCACGAAGCCGGCCATCTCCTCTTTATTCCGTTCGGCCGATTCATGACGATT
>DATIQH010000227.1:0-2744 GCA_035471155.1 Nitrospiraceae bacterium
GCCCAGGAAAATAAAGGACCCAATAGGCTTCTTCGCTTCTTTCAGGCCTGCGCGTGACCGCCGAATGGCTCGGGCCACGGCAGAGATCGCCTCGTTCTGTCCGACCACGCGTTTATGAAGGAATTCCTCCATGCGCAGCAGCTTGTTCGACTCTTCTTCCTCAAGCTTGAAGAGCGGAATGCCTGTCATCTTAGAGACGACATAGGCCACCTCTTCTTTTCCAATGATCGGCTTGTTCTTTTCCTGGTTCTTTTTCCACTCGCGCTTGGATTCATCGAGGAGCTTGCGCAGCCGTTCTTCTTCCTCGCGATGGCGGACGGCTTCCTCGAAGTTCTGCATTGAAATAGCCAACTCCTTGTCACGCGAGACCTTCTTCAACTCTTGCTCCATCGCTTTTAAGTCAGATGGCAACGCATAGGTCTGCAATTTGGCCCGAGATCCGGTCTCATCGATCAAATCGATGGCCTTATCCGGCAAGAAACGGTCGCTGATGTATCGATCGGACAGCTTGACCGCTTCGAGGATGGCGTCCTCGGAAATCTCAACACCATGATGCTCTTCGTACCGATCGCGCAGCCCTTGAATGATCAACACCGTTTCATCGATGCTCGGGGGCTGGACGTGAATCGGCTGGAATCGGCGCTTGAGCGCTCCGTCTTTCTCGATATGCTTTCTGTATTCATCGAGAGTCGTGGCCCCGATACATTGGATTTCACCGCGCGATAACGCCGGTTTAAGCATATTGGAGGCATCGATCGATCCTTCTGCCGCCCCTGCTCCCACCAACGTATGGAGTTCGTCGATGAAAATGATAATGTTCCCCGCCTGGACAATTTCCTTCATCACAACCTTCAGGCGTTCTTCGAATTGGCCGCGATATTTTGTCCCGGCAACCAGCGAACCGAGGTCAAGGGCAATGACGCGGCGCGAGAGAAGATTATCCGGCACTTCGGACTGGATGATTCGCTGGGCAAGACCTTCAACAATGGCGGTCTTGCCGACACCGGCTTCCCCGATAAGCACAGGATTGTTCTTCGAACGGCGGCTCAGGATCTGAAGCACCCGCTCGATTTCGTCGGCTCGACCGATGACGGGATCCAGTTGCCCTGCCTGCGCAAGCTGGGTCAGATCGCGACCGAACTCATCGAGTGCGGGAGTATTGCTCTTCCGGTCTCTCTCCCGCGGGGTGGATTTCCGCAGGAATGTCACGGTTAATTGTCTGGCAGTGAGCAAATTGGCGCCTAAACTTCGGAGAATCTTGCCGCCAATTCCCTCTTCTTCTCGGAGAAGGCCTAAGAGGAGATGCTCGCTGCCGATGTGATTGTGTCCAAGAAGACGGGCTTCTTCGACTCCATATTCAATGACTTTTTTGACCCGAGGGCTGAAAGGGATCTCACCAAAGGTCATGGTGGTCCCCCCTCCGGGCAGATTCCGCTCAATTTCCAACCGGACCTGTTCGGTCGAGAGCCCCATCTTTTTCAGGATCATCAGGGCAATCCCATCGGATTCACGGAGAATGGCCAAGACGAGATGCTCGGTTCCGAGGTAGTCGTTTTGATGGCGTTCAGCCTCTTCCCGCGCGAGGATGATGATCTTCCGGCCCTTATCCGTAAATCGTTCGAACATCCTGCCTCCTTTTAGGTGGGGCCTATAAGCTGATGCGTACGCGTGCAAAGTTCCCGAAAAATCTGGCCTAATTCTAACTAGAAGGATTTTAGGTGTCAAGGCAGTGAGACAATCGTACAGGTCGAGAACTGGAACAGATTGGACATCTGTGGTGAACGTTTGCTGTGTATGGGTTCGTTGACTTCAAAAGAACCCTCCCGATACAATCGCGAACTTTTCCACCGGATCTACAACGAGTCGCGCAAGGCCGTATCAATGAAAAGCAAAAGCATCGGGATACTGGTCAAACCCAAGTTTCCTGAGATCAAGAGCACATTGCACGATGTGATCACGTGGCTTCGGGATCGAAGCATCGACGTGATTCTGGATACAACTTCGGCGACTTTGCTTGGCGAACGAGGTGGCTATCAGAAAACTCAACTGGCGAGCAAAGCGGATGTGCTTCTGGTCTTGGGCGGAGACGGAACCATGCTCAATGCGGCGCGACTTGCCGGCGAACGAAGCATCCCCATCCTTGGCGTCAATATGGGAGGACTCGGCTTTTTGACCGAAGTCCGTCTGGAGAATCTCTATCCCTCGCTCGAACGGGTATTTGCGAATGACTTCGTTCTCGATGAACGGCTCATGCTACGGACGCATATTCACCGGCATGGAGAAACAGTCGCGCAAGGAGTGGTGTTAAACGATGTCGTGATCAGCAAGGGTACGCTCGCCCGCATGATCGAGCTCAAGATCGAGATTCAGGGACGGTTCGTGACCAACTTGCGGGGTGATGGATTGATCATCAGCAGCCCGACGGGATCCACCGCCTACTCCCTTTCAGCAGGAGGTCCCATTATCGATCCGGCAGTCCAATCGTTGATTCTAACGCCCATTTGTCCTCATACGTTGACGCATCGGCCATTGATCGTACCGGGCTCTGTGGAGATCAATGTAACACTGACCAGTAAAGACGACGGCGCCATGGCGACTCTCGACGGACAGGTGGGTGTGGCAATCACACAGGGAGATGCGATTGCGATCCAGACTTCGGAGCACCGGACCAGACTGATCCGATTTCCAGAGAGCAATTACTATGACGTGCTCAGAGAAAAGCTGAAATGGGGGGATGGGTAAAA